>NZ_JVLI01000199.1:0-555 GCF_001072315.1 Streptococcus pseudopneumoniae
TTAGAATCTACCAAAGGCTTATTTCCAACAATACTTTCAACATTAGTCGATGAATGGTTAGCCTTGGCCTCTTCATACTCTTTGGTTAATCGTTTGTTTTCTTCCTCAATAGCTTTATTTTCAAGAGAAGTTTTGGCATTTTCTTTCTCTACTTTTTCTAATTCACGAGCATAATTTGCTTGTTTTTCAGCATTTTCTTTTCTAATACGCTCAACATTAGTATTTTCCGATTTAGATTGATTCTTATATTCCTCTACTTTTTTTTCGATCTGTTCTTTTTGATTGCCATAGTCTTGTTTTATATCAGCCAACTTTGCATTTGCGTCTGTTGCCGTTTCTGCAATACCTTTATCAACTGTATTTTCTTTTACAACTACTAAACCTGCATCCCTAGCCTTATCAACAACAGAATCTAGTTCCGTATGGGGAACTTGAATAGGTAATGCTCCCTGCTTTTGACCACTTTTTCCTTGATTATCTGTAGAAATACTACTTGGATTCGTCTGTGCATAGGGAGCATTCGTAGCCTTATTTTCAGTTATTTCATCTGCAAGA
>NZ_JVLI01000200.1:0-492 GCF_001072315.1 Streptococcus pseudopneumoniae
CTCTTTACTTTGTTTGTTTCTATAATCTCTTAGTGTTTCATGAAAGAGATAATAGTCATCTAGCCACAGACCTCCCTCACTTATACGATGACTTATCTCACCCACTTCTTCATAAAGCTCTTTATCATATCTCCGTTTTTGACTTTCTTGTTTACGGAGATAATCTAGAATTCGATTCCGGAATTTTGTTTTGAAATATTTGCGTAAGCGTGGAATATCGTCTACTAGTCCTTCTTCTCTACCGATCAATTCATGTAAGCAAATCATTCCCTCTTGATCCCAGTCCGACAATTCCCATAAATGAAGGTAATATTCATTTCTACACTTATATACAATTCCCTGGACTTCTTCATACATTTTTTTAAGCATAATCTTCCCCTTTCTAGATACAGTCTAACAGATTCAGAAACTCTTTTGGCACATTTCCCCCATTCTGTTCCCTACACCATCTAAACTGCACAAAAAAGAGAGGTCTTGCCTCTCTTGGGGTTA
>NZ_JVLI01000201.1:0-550 GCF_001072315.1 Streptococcus pseudopneumoniae
CCTTGTTCTCTAACTACTTTAACCCCTTTATCAAGTGACTCATCCGCGACAAACTGTTCACCTCTTTTGACTGTTGATCTTGTTTCTTCTACATTCCCAATCTTAACAATTCTATCCACCGGTTGTTTCTCTATTTTTGTTGAAGTGTTTTCTACTATTTTCCCAGTACTTCCATCAAAACTGTAAGAAGTAGTTGCCACTTCCTTACCATTTTCGCCTGCTACTTCTACTTGTTGCTCTCTGTAATTTAAAGTTGGTGAAGCTGTATAGATTGTTTTATAGTCCAGTACTTTTTCTTTCGTTACTGGACTTGGGACAGTTGGTTGCACTTGTGAATCTGACTGTTCTTGGGGAGCTAAGGTTTCAGGCTGAACAGCTGGAGCTGGTTCGTTTCCTTGACTTGGGTTGATCTCTGGAGATGAAGGCGTTTGTTCTGGTTGTTTTTGGGTTTCTTTCGGGGCAGATTCACCAGCATTTTTTACCCCCTCAACTGAGTTCCCCAGCTGTTTCTCCTCACCCTTTTGTTCCGCAAGAGATTGATCTTCTTCGC
>NZ_JVLI01000202.1:0-2027 GCF_001072315.1 Streptococcus pseudopneumoniae
AATGAGTTGCGACAACAGATTCTTGCCAAAGAGAAACAAGCTAGTCAACTGAAGGATCTTTATTTCAAAATTGAAGAGGTGAGCTAAAATGGAACAAGAACAAGTGGTAGCCCAATTAGGACGGGCAACTCTTGTGACAGGAGAAGTCATCTTAAAGGGACTCTTCTTGGTGAGCTCTAAAGCAGTTGAAATGTATCAAGCCAGAGGGGAGAATGTCCTCTTTACTGGTGAGACAGACTGGAATAAATTCATGGCAACAGCAGATGCTAAAGAAGTCCAGCAATTACTACATAATGAAGTCAATCTCGAGGCAGTTCGAAAAGAACTGGGCCAATACGGGATTGGCTTTTCTTTTTATACTCATCCAGATGGAAAGACAACTCTTGCTTTTAATGCAAAAGATAAAGGTGTTGTCGAACAAGCCTTTAAGGATGTCCTAGAAGGCATCACAAGAGATCCTAAAGGATTCAATGAGCGAAATCTTAAAAATGGGAAAACAACTTCTTTTGAGGAGAAATTACAACATTTCAAAGCGGTTGAACAAGAGAAAATTTCGTCCCTCCAGGTAAACATTCATACGAAGGAATTTGTTCTTCCGGAAAATATCGAACCACAGATTGGAGGGAAAATGAAGTGATCACAGAAAAGAAGAAACGGAGACTTAGACCGTATTTGTTGTTAGGATTAGGCCTATTTTATCTCTTTCATTGGCTCTTTAAACTGTGGCTGTTAGCACCAGATACCGATTCAGTAACGGATGTATTTGGTCTTGGAAAGCTTAACTGGATGAGCGACCATCTAGGCGATAAATCTTGGTTTGATTTTCAATTCACACCAACTTCTTTATTGATTGGTATGAGTGGATTTCTGAGTGCTTTTCTATTGTATTTGAGAGTATCTGATACGGGGACTTACCGTTATGGAGAAGAACATGGATCAGCTCGTTTTGCGACAAGAGAAGAGTTGATGAGATTTCGAGACGAAGAACCTGAAAAGAATATGATTTTTACCCAGAACAGTCAGATGGGACTATTTAATAACCGCTTGAGCTTTGAAAATCAGATTAATAAAAATATTCTGGTATATGGAGGTACAGGGGATTCAAAGACACGTAGTGCTGTAAAACCGAATATATTACAAGCTAACTCTAGTTTTGTAACTACAGATACTAAAGGGATTTTGATTCATGAAACAGGGAAATCACTTGTAGAAAAAGGCTATAAGATGAAGATTTTTGATTTGATTACTTTCCTGAATTCAGATGGCTTCAACGTTTTTAGATATATTCATAATGAAATGGATATAGACCGAGTGGCAGAGGCAATTACAGAGTCTCTCAACAGAAATGGTCATGAAAGTGATCCTTTTTGGCCTGCAGCAAATAAACTCTTGATGCGTTCTCTAATTGGCTATCTTTATTTGGATGGTCAGATGGATCGCTATCTGCCTAATTTAGGGCAGGTTACAGATATGATTCGAGAATTGAGACGGAATCATCCAGAAGCAGAAAGCCCGGTTGAATTGATGTTTGAAGACCTGGAGAGAAGGAGCCCAGGGAATTATGCCTGCAGGCAGTGGGATCTATTCAATAAAAACTTTGATGGACAGACACGTGCTTCTGTCTACGCTATTTTTGCGACTACATTCTCAGTATTTGATCATGAACAGCTGAGAAAGATTATTGAAAAAGATACGCTGGAAATTGAAAAATGGAATATTGAGAAAACAGCGGTTTTTATCCATATTCCAGAGGTGGATCCAGCTTATCAATTCTTATCTGCTCTTCTTTTTAGTACCATTTTTGATGTGCTAATAAAAACTGCAGATGCAGTTATATTAGGTGAACATCCAACAAAGACCAGGGAAGACTTATTACATCTACAGGTGTGGGGGGATGAGTTTGGTCAGATTGGGAAGATTCCTAATTTACCGTCAATTATCTCTGTTATTCGTTCACGAGAGATTTCTATCAAGATGATGGTGCAATCTCAAAGTCAGATTGAAGTATTGTACGGTAAAGAAAATAC
>NZ_JVLI01000203.1:0-391 GCF_001072315.1 Streptococcus pseudopneumoniae
TTCAGGGGCAGGGATATAGGAAGGTTCAATTAGTCCGCAACGACCGAGTTGAGCAATCCATTCGGCATCTTTCATGTCTGTTTTTCGACCAGGCACATTCTTGATATGTTGAGGATTGGCAAGTACCAAGACGAGATTAGAATCTGAAAAGATATTAAAGAGAGGGAGCCAATATTGCCCAGTACTTTCAAAAAAGACATGTGTGACATGGTTTTCCACCAACCAATCTAAGGCATTGTGAAGAGCTACAGTAGTTGTCCCAAATTTCTTCTGAATTTTCTTTGGCTTATTAGTATCTAGTGGACCATCTAGAATACAACAAACAATGGATTTTTGGTGGACATCAATACCACAACACGTTTCAATCATGACTTCCATTATAAAAACCTCC
>NZ_JVLI01000204.1:0-35861 GCF_001072315.1 Streptococcus pseudopneumoniae
AACACGGTTTTGAGGTTGTGGATAGAACTGACGAAGTCAGCTCAAAACACGGTTTTGAGGTTGCAGATAGAACTAACGAAGTCAGTAACATATACCTACTGTAAGGCGACGCTGACGTGGTTTGAAGAGATTTTCGAAGAGTATAAGTCTATAGTTTGAAACTATAACTAGCTCTTGAAAAGAAGAAAACGAGTTGATGAAAATAAGTGGTACAATAGTTACTATAGATTTGGAGGAATTGTATGAGCAAGGAATTACACATTAACACAATTTTGGCCCAGGCGGGTATTAAGTCAGATGAAGCGACGGGAGCTTTGGTGACACCGCTTCATTTTTCGACGACTTATCAGCACCCAGAGTTTGGTCAGTCTACTGGATTTGACTATACACGCACTAAAAATCCAACTCGTAGTAAGGCGGAAGAAGTCTTGGCGGCTATTGAGTCCGCAGACTATGCCCTAGCGACTAGCTCAGGGATGTCAGCTATTGTACTGGCCTTTAGTGTCTTTCCAGTAGGAAGTAAGGTCTTGGCTGTCCGTGACCTTTACGGTGGTTCTTTCCGCTGGTTCAATCAAGTGGAGCAGGAAGGCCGTTTCCATTTTACCTATGCCAATACAGAAGAAGAGTTGCTTGCCGAGTTGGAGAAGGACGTGGATGTTCTCTATATCGAAACTCCAACCAACCCTTTGATGTTGGAATTTGATATCGAAAAACTAGCAAAATTGGCTCATGCTAAGGGTGCCAAAGTGGTGGTGGACAATACCTTCTACAGCCCTATCTACCAACGTCCGATTGAAGATGGAGCGGATATGGTTCTCCATTCAGCAACCAAGTATCTAGCAGGCCACAATGATGTCTTGGCTGGAGTGGTTGTGACCAATAGCTTAGAACTATACGAGAAGCTTTTCTACAATCTCAATACGACAGGGGCAGTCTTGTCACCATTTGACAGTTATCAATTGATTCGCGGTCTCAAGACCTTGTCTCTTCGTATGGAGCGCTCAACAGCCAACGCCCAAGAAGTGGTTGCCTTTTTGAAGGATTCTCCAGCAGTTAAGGAAGTTCTCTACACTGGTCGTGGGGGCATGATTTCCTTTAAAGTAGCCGATGAAACACGCATTCCTCACATTTTAAACAGCCTCAAGGTCTTCTCTTTTGCGGAAAGTTTAGGTGGGGTGGAAAGTCTCATTACTTATCCAACGACGCAAACTCACGCTGATATTCCAGCAGAAGTGCGCCATTCTTATGGTTTGACAGATGACCTCTTGCGTTTGTCGATTGGGATTGAGGATGCTAGAGATTTGATTGCAGATTTGCGCCAAGCTTTGGAAGGATAAGACAAAGATGGGAAAATATGATTTTACAAGCCTGCCCAATCGTTTAGGGCACCATACCTATAAATGGAAAGAGGCAGAAACGGATAGTGAAGTCCTACCAGCTTGGATAGCGGATATGGACTTTGTAGTCTTGCCTGAAATCCGCCAAGCCGTGCAGACTTACGCTGATCAACTGGTTTATGGCTATACCTATGCCAGTGAAGAGTTAATTAAGGAAGTTCAAAAGTGGGAAGCCACACAACACGGCTACCACTTTGACAAAGAGTCTCTTGTCTTTATCGAGGGTGTGGTACCAGCCATCTCAACAGCTATTCAAGCCTTTACAAAAGAAGGCGAGGCGGTTTTAATTAACACGCCTGTCTACCCACCCTTTGCTCGCAGTGTCAAGTTGAATAATCGTAGATTGATTACTAATTCCTTAGTGGAAAAGGATGGTCTGTTTGAGATTGACTTTGATCAAATTGAAAAGGATTTGGTGGATGAGGAGGTCAAACTCTATATTCTTTGCAACCCTCACAATCCTGGTGGACGTGTTTGGGAAAAAGAAGTGTTAGAGAAGATTGGTCAACTCTGCCAAAAACACGGTGTTTTCTTGGTTTCAGATGAGATTCACCAAGATTTGGCCCTCTTTGGTCACAAACACCAGTCTTTCAATACTGTCAACCCTGACTTTAAAGAATTTGCTATCGTCTTGACCAGTGCCACTAAAACATTTAATATTGCTGGGACAAAAAATTCCTATGCAGTCATTGAAAATCCTAAGTTGAGACTGGCTTACCAGAAACGCCAGTTGGCCAATAACCAGCATGAAATTTCAGGTTTGGGTTATTTGGCGACAGAAGCTGCCTATCGCTATGGGAAGGATTGGTTAGAGGAACTCAAGCAAGTCTTTGAAGACCACATCAATTATGTGGTGGATCTATTTAGAAAAGAAACCAACATCAAGGTCATGAAACCGCAAGGAACCTACTTGATTTGGCTTGATTTTTCAGCCTATGACCTGACTGATGAAACATTGCAAGAGCTGTTGAGAAATGAAGCCAAGGTTATCCTCAACCGTGGTTTGGATTTTGGAGAGGAAGGAAGTCTCCATGCCCGCCTTAATGTAGCCATGCCTAACTCTCTGTTGCAAGAAGTTTGTCAGCGTATCGTTACCACTTTTTCCAAACTTTAAAAATCCAGCCTTCTAGGAGAAAAGTCTTCCTAGAAGGCTATTTTCATAGGGGAAAATATGGTATAATAAAAAGATAAGGTAAAGGTAAAAATATGGCTAAATTGATTCCGGGGAAAGTCCGTATCGAAGGCGTTGCCCTTTATGAAACTGGTAAGGTTGACATCATCAAGGAAAAGAACAATCGGCTCTACGCTCGCGTCGCAGAAGAAGAACTGCGCTATAGTTTAGAGGATGATTTAGTTTTTTGTGCCTGTGATTTTTTCCAAAAGAGGGGCTACTGTGTGCATTTGGCTGCGCTAGAGCATTTTTTGAAAAATGATGAGCGTGGTCAGGAAATCTTGCAGAATCTGGAAGAAGGTCATGAAGAAAAAGAGGCCGTTGAAACCAAGGTGACCTTGGGTGGCAAATTTTTAGAACGAATCTTATCTCCAAAATCAGACCGCTCCTATGAGTTGTCGGCAGTGGGGCAGGTGGAAGCAGGAACCAATCATATCTTGTGGACGCTGAGAATTGGACAAATCAATAGCCAAAAATACTACGTCATTCGGGATATTCCACTCTTTTTAAGGATTGTCGAGCAGAGAAAGTCTTATATGATTGGCAAGATTTATGAGGAATCTCTGTCTTGGGAAGCCTTTAATGAGGAAAGTCAAGAACTTTTGACTTTCTTGCGGGGACTAGTGGAGGAAGGACAGGCTTCAGACCTTTTTTTCCAAAACCAGGGTCGGCATCTCTTTTTTCCTCTGACCTTTTTTGAGCAGGGTGTGAATTTACTGATGACCTTGCCTCATTTTCAGTTTGATCACCAAGTGGATAGCTACCAGACTCTGCTTTTTCAGGATTTGCATGCGGATGCCAATCTATTTGCCTTTACAGTAACAGCATACTCGGATTATTTTGAAATGGAAATCAGTGAGAGTCCAAGGGTCAATGTCTTTTATCAGGGAGCTGTGCTTTTCCATAAAGGACAGATTTATTTTCTAACAGACCAGCAGATGCGCCTTCTCAAGGAAATCAAAGCGCTGCCTTTGGATCAACATGGAAAGAAATACCTGCAATTTGATAACAGTGATAGAGATAAATTGGCTTTTTGTTTAACTCTTTTTAGCCAGATGGGGACCGTTTCAGCTCCAGAACGTCTACAAATCAAAACTTTTGAACCCTCTTTTTATTTTGATAGGGAAGAGGATAATCGGATTCGTTTAGAAATTCAGTTTGATTATGGAGATAAGCAGGTATCTAGCCGACAAGAGCTAGAAGAATTACCATTTTCGAGTGATGCTGACTTAGAAGAAAGAGTTTTCCAAGTCGGTTTGGCAGCTGGATTTGAAGCAGACTTTCAATCTTGGCGTCAGGCCTTAAAAGCAGAGTCTGTCTATCATTTCTTTCACGAAATCATTCCAGTCTTTGAAAAACTCGGGAATGTTGATTTATCAGACAAGTTAGAAGAACTCTATAACCTAGCAAGCCCTCAAGTGCAGATTGCTTCTAAGGGAGGCCTCTTGGAAATCCAATTTGATTTTCAAGATATTGCCCAAGAGGAAATTGACCAAGCCATGCAGGCCTTGGTTGCCAACAAGGATTTTTATATTGATTCGTCTAATCAAGTCTACTTTTTTGATGAAGAAACCAAGAAAATTCGCCAAAATCTACAGGAACTGGGGAAATTTGAGTTAAAAGATGGCTCCTTACAGGCTCGAAAATCCTTGGCCTACAGTTTAGCTCATCTTTTTGAAGGGCGAGACCGTGTTTCTTTTTCACAAGAATTCCAGAATCTGGCCCAGGATTTGACGCATCCAGAGGACTTTCCTCGACAAGCAACTCAGGTCCAGGCTGATTTGCGAGATTATCAGGAAAAGGGAATCGGCTGGCTGCAAATGCTCCATCATTATGGTTTTGGTGGGATTTTGGCTGATGATATGGGATTGGGTAAAACCCTGCAGACCATTGCTTTTTTGACCAGTCAAGTGACAAAAGAAAGTCGGGTTTTGATTTTAGCTCCGTCAGGTTTAATCTACAACTGGGCAGATGAATTTCAGAAGTTTGCCCCACAGTTGGATGTAGCTGTTGTTCATGGCTTGAAAGCTAGTCGTGAAGAGATTCTTGCTGAAAGCCATCAAATCTATGTGACGAGTTATGCTACCTTCCGTCAGGACAGTGAGCTTTATCAGGGGATGTCCTTTGACTTTCTTTTCTTAGATGAAGCTCAGGTTATGAAAAATGCCCAAACCAAGATTGCTCAGACCTTGAGACAATTTGTGGTGCCGTCGGTCTTTGCCTTGTCAGGAACTCCTATTGAAAACCATCTGGGTGAGCTGTGGTCTATTTTCCAAATCGTCATGCCAGGACTCTTGCCAAGCAAGAAAGAATTTATGAAATTGCCAGCAGAGCGAGTGGCTCAGTTCATCAAGCCTTTTGTTATGAGGCGCAAGAAAGAAGAAGTTCTGACCGAATTACCAGACTTAATCGAAGTGGTTTATAAAAATGAACTGGAAGATCAGCAAAAGGCTATTTACCTAGCCCAGTTGCAACAGATGAGAGATAGATTGGCTCAAGTGTCAGATCAGGAATTTCAGCGAAGTCGTGTGGAAATCTTGTCTGGTTTGATGCGCTTGCGCCAAATCTGTGACACTCCTGCCCTCTTTATGGAAGATTATCAGGGAGCCAGTGGCAAACTGGATAGTCTCCGTGACCTGCTGGTACAGGTGGCAGACGGCGGACACCGTGTCTTGATTTTCTCGCAGTTCAAGGGAATGTTGGAGAAAATTGAACAAGAATTGCCAGACTTGGGCTTGACTTCCTTTAAAATTACGGGTTCAACCCCAGCAAAGGAAAGACAAGACATGACCAAAGCCTTTAACCAAGGGGAAAGAGATGCCTTTCTGATTTCCCTCAAGGCTGGTGGTGTCGGACTGAACCTGACAGGTGCTGATACGGTTATCTTGGTTGACCTTTGGTGGAATCCTGCAGTGGAAGCGCAAGCTATTGGCCGTGCCCATCGGATGGGACAAGAAGAAACGGTTGAGGTCTATCGCTTGGTAACCCAGGGAACCATTGAAGAAAAAATCCAGGAACTCCAAGAACAAAAGAAACATCTGGTGTCGCAAGTATTGGATGGCACAGAGTCACGTGGCAGTCTCACCCTAGCAGAAATTAGAGAAATTTTGGGAATTTCTGAAGCCAGCACTTGAAAAATCAAGACAATACGCTATAATGAAGTGTTGAAAGGAAATAGAAAATGAAACAAGAACGATTTCCATTGGTGTCAGATGACGAGGTCATGTTGACTGAAATGCCAGTCATGAACTTGTACGATGAGTCTGATCTGATCAGTAATATCAAGGGTGAGTATCGAGATAAAAATTATTTAGAATGGGCTCCTATTACTGAAGAGGTGCCAGTAAAACCGATTGAAAAGCAAGTAGAGAAACCTAAAAAGGCTCCTTTAGGAGTTAAAAAAGAAGGAAAGAGCTATGCAGAGGTGGCGCGTGAAGAAGCGCGTGCAGATTTGAAAAAGAAACGCTCTGCTAACTATCTAACTCAGGATTTCAGCCGTGCGAGACGTCATTCTAAATCAGGCCTTCTTAGACAGGGCAACCAACCGACAGCTCCTTTCCAAAAGGAAAATCCTGGTGAATTTGTCAAATATAGCCAAAAATTGACCCAGTCTCATTATATCTTGGCAGAAGAAGTTCATTCTATCCCTACCAAGAATGAAGAAGTGTCAGTACCTGCTCCAAAGAAAAACAACTATGATTTTCTGAAAAAGAGCCAAATCTACAATAAAAAAAGTAAACAAACAGAACAAGAACGTCGGGTTGCCCAAGAATTGAATCTGACAAGAATTACAGAATAGGGGAGAAAACATGCCAAAGACATATCATTTTATCGGAATTAAGGGATCAGGGATGAGTGCCTTGGCCTTGATGTTGCACCAAATGGGGCATAAGGTACAGGGATCAGATGTTGAAAAGTACTACTTTACTCAACGTGGTCTTGAGCAGGCAGGCATTACCATTCTTCCTTTTGATGAAAAGAACCTAGACGGTGATATGGAAATTATCGCTGGAAATGCCTTTCGTCCAGATAACAACGTCGAAATTGCCTATGCGGACCAAAATGGTATCAGCTACAAACGTTATCATGAGTTTCTAGGTAGCTTTATGCGTGATTTTGTTAGCATGGGAGTAGCTGGAGCGCATGGAAAAACTTCAACGACAGGTATGTTGTCTCATGTCTTGTCTCACATCACAGACACTAGCTTCTTGATTGGGGATGGGACCGGTCGTGGTTCGGCCAATGCCAAATATTTTGTCTTTGAATCTGACGAATATGAGCGCCACTTTATGCCTTATCACCCAGAATACTCTATTATTACCAACATTGACTTTGACCATCCAGACTATTTCACAAGTCTCGAGGATGTTTTCAATGCCTTTAACGACTATGCTAAACAAATTACCAAGGGTCTTTTTGTCTATGGTGAAGATGCAGAATTGCGTAAAATTACGTCTGATGCACCAATTTATTATTATGGCTTTGAAGCAGAAGGTAATGACTTTGTAGCTAGTGAGCTTCTTCGTTCTACAACTGGTTCAACCTTCACAGTTCATTTCCGTGGACAAGAATTAGGTCAATTCCACATCCCAACCTTTGGTCGTCACAATATCATGAATGCGACAGCCGTTATTGGTCTTCTTTACACAGCAGGATTTGATTTGAACTTGGTGCGTGAGCACTTGAAAACATTTGCCGGTGTTAAGCGTCGTTTCACTGAGAAAATTGTCAATGATACAGTGATTATCGATGACTTTGCCCACCATCCAACAGAAATTATTGCGACCTTGGATGCGGCTCGTCAAAAATACCCAAGCAAGGAAATCGTAGCAATCTTCCAACCGCATACCTTTACAAGAACCATTGCCTTGTTGGACGACTTTGCTCACGCTTTGAACCAAGCGGATGCTGTTTACCTAGCGCAAATCTATGGATCTGCTCGTGAAGTAGACCATGGAGATGTCAAGGTAGAAGACCTAGCCAAAAAAATCAACAAAAAACACCAAGTGATCACTGTTGAAAATGTTTCTCCCCTCCTAGACCACGATAATGCTGTCTATGTCTTTATGGGAGCAGGAGACATTCAAACCTATGAATACTCATTTGAGCGTCTCTTGTCTAACTTGACAAGCAATGTTCAATAGGATGTTCCCATGGAAATTCCAATTAAGATCATTCAGGCAAGTAAGTCTGATTTGGCTGAGATAGAGGCGATTCAAACTTCGTCTTTTCCAGCTGAAAAGCAGCAACCTTCCCATATTTTAGAAGAAAGTATCCGTAAGTGTGCGGATACCTTTCTTCTAGCTAGGGATGAAAATCAACTTTTAGGTTATATTCTATCAAGGCCTCAGTCAGACAATCCGCAATGTCTAAAAATACATTCGTTAGTCATCGAGTCTGACCATCAGAGACAGGGCTTGGGAACACTTCTTCTTGCAGCCTTGAAAGAGGTGGCAGTTGAGCTGGATTACAAAGGGCTTCGTTTGGAGAGTCCTGATGAGCTGCTTTCCTATTTTGAAATGAACGGTTTTATTGATGAAGAAACTTCGCTTTATGCAACTAGCCAGGGTTTTAGTATGATTTGGTTTAATCCCTTTTATCTGGAGGCACAATGGAAATTAGGAAAGCAAGATTAGAAGATTTGGATCGGATTGTTGAGATTGAACTAGAAAATTTCTCGATTGAAGAAGCCATTCCTCGCTCTGTTTTTGAGGCACATTTGCGAGAAATTCAGACCTCTTTTCTGGTTGCGGAAAAAGAAGGTAGAATCATGGGTTATATCGAAGGGCCAGTTGCCCCTCACCGCTATCTGCAAGACCAGTCTTTTACAGAAGACATAAAAGACTATAGTCATGAGACTGGTGGCTATATCTCTGTGACCTGTCTCTCTATTGCCAAGGAAGCACAGGGACTCGGACTGGGTCAGAAATTGCTGACAGCCCTGAAAGAAGTTGCTCTTGAGGATAAGAGAGAAGGCATTAACCTAACCTGTCATGACTATCTCATCGCCTACTATGAAAAACATGGATTTGTCAATGAAGGCTTGTCCCAGTCAATCTTTGCGGGGGAAACTTGGTATGATATGGTCTGGCAAGCTAAAAAATAGGCAAGACAAGGCATCATAGGTTGCTTTTCCTAGACTTTTAAGATATAATATTATGGATTGTCAACGAGGAGGAAAAACTTTTGAGTGAAAAGTCAAGAGAAGAAGAAAAATTAAGCTTTAAAGAGCAGATTTTACGAGATTTAGAACGAGTTAAAAAACATGAAGAAGGTCAGGAGGAAGTTAATTTAGCTTCAATAAAACCCCAACTTTCTTCTAAAAATGACCAGTCGATAGAAGAGCTAATGGAAGATTCTCTATCAGCTGTAGAGGAGATTATGAGAAAAGCTCCTACCGTGCCTACTCACCCAAGCCAAGATTTACCGGCTTCTCCATCAGATGAGATAAAAAGAGAAACTCTTACTGTTCCAAGCCATCCAAGTCAAGATGTGCCTTCTTCTCCCGCAGAAGAGGCTGTAAGACAAGCTCCACTTGCTCCTAGTCATCCGAGTCAAGAAGGACCTTCTACTCCAGCGGAAGAAAGTGGATCAAGACCAAGTCCTGTTAGACCTAAGAAATTTGAAAGAGAATACAATGAAATCCCAACAAGGGTAGCTGTTTCTTATAAGACAGAAGCTCAGAGAGAGGTAAAAAGAGAAGTTCCTACTTCAAAACCAGTAGTGGAAAAGAAAGCTGTAGAAGAAATGCCTGCAACTCCACGTCGTAGCCGTCGTGAGACAGTTCAGCCTACTAAGAAGAAAAAATCAGGATTTAAGGCCTTCTTCATTTCTCTACTTATTTTCTTAGGTTTGATTTCAGCAGGTGCTTACTTCGGTTATCAGTATGTTCAGTCATCTTTACAGCCTGTTGATGCTGATTCTAAGCAATATGTAACGGTTCAAATCCCAGAAGGCTCTAATGTTCAAGAAATCGGTAAGACACTTGAAGATGCCGGCTTGATTAAACACGGTCTGATTTTTAGCTTTTATGCCAAGTATAAAAATTATACCGACTTGAAATCAGGTTACTATAATTTGCAAAAGAGCATGAGTACAGAAGATATCATCCACGAACTACAAAAAGGTGGAACAGCTGAAGCTCAAGAACCTGTCCTTGCGACTTTGACAATTCCAGAAGGTTATACGATTGATCAAATGGCACAAGCTGTAGGTCAATTGCAAGGTGACTTCAAAGAGCCTTTGACAGCGGATGCTTTCCTAGCAAAAGTTCAAGATG
Source organism: Streptococcus pseudopneumoniae (assembly GCF_001072315.1). Classification (GTDB taxonomy): domain Bacteria; phylum Bacillota; class Bacilli; order Lactobacillales; family Streptococcaceae; genus Streptococcus; species Streptococcus pseudopneumoniae_R. The sequence goes on from NZ_JVLI01000204.1 coordinate 9,848, forward strand.
ATAGCTTTATCAGTCAAGAAGTTGCCAAATATCCGAGTCTACTTGAAAGCTTGCCTACAAAGGAAAGTGGGGCTCGTTACCGTTTGGAAGGTTTCCTCTTCCCAGCTACTTACTCTATCAAGGAAAGCACAACTGTTGAAAGCTTGATTGATGAGATGTTGGCAGCTATGGACAAGACTTTGGCACCTCATTACAGTACGATTAAGTCTAAGAATTTGACGGTCAATGAATTGCTGACCATTGCTTCACTTGTCGAAAAAGAAGGAGCTAAGACGGAAGACCGTAAGTTGATTGCAGGTGTATTCTACAATCGCTTGAATCTTGGTATGCCACTTCAAAGCAATATTGCCATCTTGTATGCCCAAGGCAAACTTGGTCAGAAGATTAGTCTTGCCGACGATGCTGGAATCGATACATCGATTAATTCACCATACAATGTTTATACAAATCTAGGCCTCATGCCTGGTCCAGTAGATAGTCCAAGCTTGGATGCTATCGAGTCAAGTATCAATCAGACTAAGAGTGAGAACCTTTACTTTGTTGCAGATGTGACAGATGGTAAGGTCTACTATGCTAGCAATAAAGAAGAACATGATCGTAATGTCGCTGAACATGTCAACAGCAAATTAAACCAAACAAACTAAAATTATGTGATGCTTCACATAATTTTAGTTAGAAAATATCATCAGAAGAAAGTTGAGAAAAATGGCAGAAAAAACATATCCTATGACCCTTGCGGAAAAGGAAAAACTTGAAAAAGAATTAGAAGAATTGAAATTGGTCCGCCGTCCAGAAGTGGTAGAACGCATTAAGATTGCTCGTTCATACGGTGACCTTTCTGAAAACAGTGAGTACGAAGCAGCTAAGGATGAACAAGCTTTTGTCGAAGGACAAATCTCTAGCTTGGAAACAAAAATCCGTTATGCTGAAATCGTCAATAGCGACTCAGTTGCTCAAGATGAAGTAGCGATTGGTAAAACAGTCACTATCCAAGAAATTGGTGAAGACGAAGAAGAAGTTTATATTATCGTAGGTTCAGCTGGTGCAGATGCTTTTGCAGGTAAGGTTTCAAATGAAAGTCCAATTGGACAAGCTTTGATTGGTAAGAAAACAGGTGATACAGCAACTATTGAAACACCTGTTGGTAGCTATGATGTAAAAATCTTAAAGGTTGAAAAAACAGCCTAAAAACAGAAAAAAGGAGTGGGGAGGCAATGCGCTTCACTCACTCCTTTTTCCATTTTAAATTGAATTGGAGACTATATGAGTTCAAAGAAGAAAAAAAATAAGATGGAGCGTGGTTTAACTAATCGTCACGTGCAAGTTATGGCCATCGCCGGAACAATCGGAACAGGACTCTTTTTGGGAGCAGGTCGCTCTATTAGCTTAACAGGTCCTTCCATTGTACTGATTTATATGATTACTGGTGCTTTCATGTTCCTCATGATGCGTGCGGTTGGGGAAATGCTCTACCAAGACCCTGAGCAACATACCTTTATCAACTTTATCACGCGCCATTTGGGTAAGGGCTGGGGCTATTTCTCAGTCTGGTCTTACTGGCTATCCGTTGTCTTTATCGGTATGGCGGAAATAACTGCTATCTCTCACTATGTTCAGTTTTGGTTCCCTAGCTGGCCAAGCTGGATGATTGAGATTGGATTTTTGACCATTCTAGCCTTGGTCAATTTGATTGCGGTGAAGCTCTTTGGGGAAGTTGAGTTTTGGTTTGCTATGGTCAAGATTGTGGCTATTTTAGCCATGATTGCAACAGGAGCCTTTATGGTCTTGACAGGCTTTAAAACACCTCATGGAGTAGCAAGTTTAGCTAATATTGCCGACAATTTCTCCCTCTTCCCTAACGGTGGAGTGAACTTTGTCATGGCCTTCCAGATGGTGTTCTTTGCTTACCTCATGATTGAGTTTATCGGGGTAACAACTTCTGAAACCAAAAATCCACGTCAGGTCTTGCCAAAAGCTGTTAAGGAAATTCCTTTGCGTATCGCATTTTTCTATGGAGGTGCCCTCTTAGCCATCATGGCTATCATTCCATGGCGTGAACTTGCATCGGCTGATTCTCCCTTTGTTACAGTATTTGAGTTAGCCGGTATCAAGTGGGCGGCAGCCTTGATTAACTTCGTCGTTTTGACATCAGCGGCATCTGCTCTTAACTCAACTCTCTACTCAACAGGTCGTCATTTGTATCAGATTGCCCATGATTCGCCAAATCCATTCTTAAAAGCTATCAAGGCAGATACTCTTTCTCGCCATAACGTGCCACAAAATGCTATCATTGCTTCAGCAATCTTGATTGCCTTAGCAGCCTTTATTAACATCTTGCCAGGTGTTTCCGATGCCTTTGCCTTGATTACAGCATCATCATCAGGTGTCTATATCGCTATTTATATCTTGATTATGGTGGCTCACCTTAAATACCGCAAGTCACCAGACTTTATGGCGGATGGCTATCTCATGCCCCATTATCGTTTCCTAAATCCTTTAACCATGCTCTTCTTTGCCTTTGTCTTTGTAACCCTCTTTTTACAAGAGTCTACATTTGTAGGAGCAGTCGGCTCAGCTATCTGGATTATCGGTTTTGGGATTTACAGCCAGTGGAAATTTAGAAAATAGATTAAGGACTCATCAACTCAGGTTGGTGGGTTTTTGCTAGTTTGACAGTCTTTTGAAATAAGACTATAATCAAGCTGTAACAGTTTTCAAGGAGGTTTAGATGTACTTTAGATTGGAAAACAAGGAGTCTCAGAAAGCGCAAGAAATAGGGAATCTGATTCGTGCTTATAATCGTTCAAAAAGAGAAGAGGCTGAAAGTGAGCCACTTAATCTTTATGTCGAAGATGAAAAGGGTAATCTCCTGGCAGGTTTGATAGCAGAGACTTTTGGAAATTGGCTAGAAATCGAGTATTTATTTGTAAAAGAGGAACTGCGAGGGCAAGAAATCGGTTCAAAACTATTGCAGCAAGCAGAAACTGAAGCTAAGAATCGAAACTGTCGTTTTGCTTTTGTCAATACCTACCAGTTTCAAGCTCCAGATTTTTATAAAAGGCATGGCTACAAGGAAGTCTTTAGGTTACAAGACTATCCCTACATTGGGCAAAGATATTATTACCAAAAGGATTTGTAAGGTGAATATGAAAGTATAAGGCAAAGAGGGGTTCTTGACATAAGTATGAAGGGGATTCTCGATAAATACCAGTTAAATCCTACAAATTGTGTCTTTCTAGACGATATTGAGGACAATACAATCGCAGCCCCAAAATTGGGAATCAAGTCCTATCAGGTTAAGAAAAGAAGTGATGTCGTCGATATTTTGAAAAAAATTGAATAAGCAGAAAACTCTCTATCATTTAGGTGGTATAGAGTTTTTTGTTAATAAAATTTTACAAAATGACATTTATATATTGCATTAAGTTAGATATATGATATAATGTTGTTAAAAAGAGGCGCAACTTTTTAAAATTAATGAGAATCAAAGAGGAAACCAAGAATATTAATGGAGGAATAAAAAATGGAAGTTATAAATGTAAGTAAGCATTATGGTCATTCAATCATTCTCAAAGGTATAAATTTTGCACTTAACAAGGGTGAAATTGTTGGTCTAGTAGGGAGAAACGGAGTTGGCAAGAGTACATTGATGAAAATTCTTGTTCAGAATAATCAGCCGACTTCAGGGAATATTATAAGCAGTGATAATGTTGGCTATTTAATCGAAGAACCAAAATTATTTTTATCTAAAACAGGTTTTGAGAATTTAAAATATTTGTCAAATTTATATGGTGTTGACTACAATCAAGAAAGATTTGGAAGTTTGATCCAAGAGTTAGATTTGACTCAGTCTATTAATAAAAAAGTAAAGACTTATTCTTTGGGTACAAAACAAAAATTAGCTTTGCTTTTAACTCTCGTTACGGAACCTGATATATTGATTTTAGATGAACCGACTAATGGTTTAGATATTGAATCATCACAAATAGTTTTAGCGATTCTAAAAAATTTAGCTTTACATGAAAATGTGGGAATTTTAATATCGAGTCATAAATTAGAAGATATTGAAGAAATTTGTGAGAGAGTCCTTTTCTTGGAGAACGGGCTTTTGACATTCCAAAAAGTAGGAAAAGATAGCCATAATTGCTTGTTTGAGATAGCTTTTTCATCAGCTACAGATAGAGACATTTTCATTACCAAACAAGAATTTGGGGATATTGTTCAGGAAGAGGGACTGAGAATTACTATGTCTGGGAATATTCAAAGTAGTGAGCTTTTTAAATTTTTTAACGAAAACTCTATTAAAGTAGTTGATTTTGAAACTAAAAAAGAGACGCTTAAAGATATTTATCTAAATCGTTCAAAGTAAAGGAAGGTTATAATCATGAAATTAAATAAATTGAATTTTCTTAAGGAAAATATAAGAGATTTATATTCATCAGGCGTAATATATCTCGGATTGATTATCTCGTTTATACCGCCGATACTGGTTACATTCTTTATTCTAAAGACTCAAGGGACATCACTTGGTATTAAGCATATTTCAAACTTTTATGCTATGCTCGGTATGTTAATGGCTGTTATACATGCTAACCGAATTATTAGCAGGGATTTTTCCCACAATACGATCAGTTTATTTTATAATCAACAGAAAAATCGGATGATTTACGTCTTGTCTAATTTTCTATATGCCATCTCAGTTTCCATTATTTATGCTTTGAATGGTATTGTGTTACTAGTCATCGTAAGTAAATTGGGTGTTCCAGGTGCTTTAGGATTAGATTTTATAGCAGCCATTGTAGTCAATACAATTTTGTTAGTCCTATTTTATTTTCTATTATCTTACATTTTCTATTTATACAAATTGAAAAGTGGCTTAGTATTTGGTATTTTAGTAGCTTTACTACTCTTTATCCCTAATATATTAAATACGATTATGACGAATACTAGTAATGATTTGTTTATCAAAGCAATTGAACTTCTTCCTTTTTATTCCTTACCTGTATTTGTTGCTTCAAATACGATGTCTATTAGTCAGTATTTTGTGGTAATCACTACAATCATTTTATTGTATTTTTTCACTCTCAAGAAAAGCAAGGAGTATTCATTTTAGTTTCGTTTAGTATTATTTTGCAGACTTAAAATCTAGTAAAAAAATCAGTCATCTTGCTATGCTCCTGCTCTTGTTGTGTACACGTTTTTGTCTTATGCTAGACTCATTTCCAAAAGCATTATATAATAGTGATATGAAATCAACTAAATAAGAAATACAAGCAATCAAAACTCGTTTAAAAGACCTTACTAAAGTTAATGCTAAACAAAAAATCAAATAGTAAACTAGGAAGTTTATTTCAAACAATCCAACATACTGATTTTATGCTGAAGATAATATTGGAGTTCTAATTAATGAGGTTATAATAAATAGCTGACATCTTGTGTTGGTTTTGAATTTTTTAAGAGTAGATGAGTATTAAAACTATAAGGAGGACGCAGGTGGCTAAAAATTTAAAATTAAAATTAGCTCGGATAGAGCTTGATTTAACACAAGGTCAACTGGCAGAGGCTGTGGGGGTGACGCGCCAGACTATAGGCTTGATAGAAGCAGGGAAATACAATCCTAGTCTCTCCCTTTGCCAGTCTATTTGCAGATGCTTAGGAAAAACTTTAGACCAACTATTTTGGGAGGAAGAAGATGGTAAATAAATTTATTCATTATCAATTACTTGACGAAAGAGAAGAACAACTAATCAATAAAGCTGGAGCGGAATCCTTTACCCTCTTCATTGGGCTTGTGCTTCTAAGCTATTTGGTGGCTGTATTAGCTCCCTCTCTGTTTAATCCGAATTTTCTAGTCTATACTCTGATAGTAGGAATTTTCTTCTTTTTCAATCGTGCCCGTTATCTGGGAGTGACCTACTATAGTCGTTTTCATTTTACGATTTTGGGTTGTTTTTTCCTAACCTTGGCTATTACGGCTCTTTTGATGTTGCAGAATTATCAATTCAATATAGAAATTTATCAGCACAATCCTTTGAACGTTAAATACCTGTCTGCTTGGGTCATTACTTATGTCATTTATCTTCCTTGGGTTTTTATCGGTAATCTCGGTCTGAAGAGCTATGGCGAATGGGCTCAGAAAAAATTTGAGCAAGACATGGATGAACTGGAGAGTGGAGAATAGCTTGTTACTCTTTTCTCAATCCAGATAAAATGTGATATAATAGTACTAATTTATTGGAACACATGAAAGTTCTTGAAAATTTTCATGGGTTTCTAGCTAAGGAAGTAGGAAAAGTATGTATCCAGATGATAGTTTGACATTGCACACGGACTTGTATCAGATTAACATGATGCAGGTTTACTTTGACCAAGGGATTCACAATAAAAAGGCGGTCTTTGAGGTGTATTTCCGCCAGCAGCCTTTTAAGAATGGCTATGCGGTTTTTGCAGGTTTGGAAAGAATTGTGAGTTATCTTGAAGACCTGCGTTTTTCAGATAGTGATATTGCCTATTTGGAGTCGCTAGGCTATCATGGGGCATTTTTGGACTATCTCCGCAATTTTAAGTTGGAGTTGACCGTTCGTTCTGCCCAAGAAGGGGACTTGGTTTTTGCTAATGAGCCTATTGTGCAGGTGGAAGGTCCTCTAGCCCAATGTCAATTGGTGGAAACGGCTCTTTTGAACATCGTCAACTACCAGACCTTGGTGGCTACTAAGGCAGCTCGTATTCGCTCGGTTATCGAAGATGAACCCTTGATGGAATTTGGGACACGTCGGGCTCAAGAAATGGATGCGGCTATCTGGGGAACACGCGCAGCGGTGATTGGTGGCGCTAATGGAACTAGTAACGTGCGTGCGGGTAAACTCTTTGACATTCCTGTCTTGGGGACTCATGCCCATGCCTTGGTACAGGTTTATGGTAACGACTATGAGGCTTTCAAGGCTTATGCTGCGACCCACAAAAATTGCGTCTTTCTTGTGGATACCTATGATACCCTTCGCATCGGAGTTCCAGCTGCCATTCAGGTGGCGCGTGAGCTAGGAGACCAGATTAACTTTATGGGTGTGCGGATTGACTCTGGGGATATTGCCTACATTTCCAAAAAAGTCCGTCAGCAACTGGACGAGGCTGGCTTTACAGAAGCTAAGATTTATGCTTCTAATGATCTAGATGAAAATACTATCCTCAACCTCAAGATGCAAAAGGCCAAGATTGATGTCTGGGGTGTGGGTACCAAGCTGATTACAGCCTATGATCAGCCAGCTCTTGGGGCAGTTTACAAGATTGTTGCGATAGAAGATGAAAATGGTCAGATGCGCAATACCATCAAGCTGTCAAATAATGCTGAAAAAGTGTCTACGCCAGGTAAGAAGCAGGTGTGGCGCATTACCAGTCGTGAAAAAGGTAAGTCAGAAGGTGACTACATTACTTATGACGGTGTGGATGTCGCTAGTATGACAGAAATCAAGATGTTCCATCCGACTTATACTTACATCAAGAAGACCGTTCGTAATTTTGATGCCGTTCCTCTCTTAGTGGATATCTTCAAAGACGGAAAATTGATTTACAACCTGCCTAGCTTGACTGAGATTCAGGATTATGCTCGTAAGGAATTCGACAAGCTTTGGGATGAGTACAAGCGCGTGCTCAATCCTCAGCATTATCCAGTGGATTTGGCGCGTGATGTATGGCAAGATAAGATGGACTTGATTGACAAAATGCGTAAGGAAGCCCTTGGTGAAGGAGAAGAAGAATGAGTTTGCAAGAAACGATTATCCAAGAGCTGGGTGTCAAACCGGTGATTGATGCTCAGGCAGAAATCCGTCGTTCCATTGATTTCTTAAAAAGATACTTGAAAAAACACCCCTTCCTTAAAACTTTTGTACTAGGGATTTCTGGAGGACAAGACTCAACCTTAGCAGGACGTTTAGCCCAACTAGCTATGGAAGAACTGCGAGCAGAAACGGGCGATGACAGCTACAAATTTATCGCTGTCCGTCTGCCTTATGGAGTGCAAGCTGATGAAGCAGATGCTCAAAAAGCCTTAGCCTTCATCCAGCCAGATGTTAGCTTGGTAGTTAATATCAAGGAATCAGCTGATGCCATGACAACTGCAGTTGAAGCGACAGGTAGTCCTGTTTCAGACTTCAACAAGGGCAATATCAAGGCTCGTTGCCGTATGATTGCTCAGTATGCCCTTGCTGGTTCCCATAGAGGAGCGGTCATTGGAACAGACCATGCTGCGGAAAATATCACAGGTTTCTTTACCAAGTATGGTGACGGGGGTGCAGATATTCTCCCTCTTTACCGCCTCAATAAGCGTCAAGGAAAACAACTCTTGCAGGAACTTGGTGCAGATCCAGCCCTTTATGAAAAAATCCCAACAGCAGACCTAGAAGAAGATAAACCAGGTCTGGCTGACGAAGTCGCACTTGGAGTCACCTATGCAGAGATTGACGACTACCTAGAAGGCAAAATAATCAGCCCAGAAGCTCAAGCAAGAATCGAAAACTGGTGGCACAAAGGCCAACACAAACGCCACCTACCCATCACTGTCTTTGATGACTTTTGGGAGTGAAAACCTCCAGTGGAGGTTTTCAGCCTCTCACATTGAAATAAGAAAGTGAGAGAAGGTCCGGGGGACCTTTTTAGCGTATTACCTTGAAATTCAAAAGCAAAGCAAATCTAAATGGAGATTGAATAGAAATCATATATCAGAAAGCGAGGCAGCATCATGAAAGCAATCGGTACGAAAATGTTACAGACAGAACGTTTAATCTTGCGAAGATTTGTGGAAAGTGATGCAGAAGCTATGTTTCAAAATTGGGCTTCATCCGCTGAGAATCTGACCTATGTCACTTGGGATCCTCATTCTGATGTCGAGGTGACTCGAAACTCGATTCGTAATTGGGTTGCCTCCTATGCTAATCCCAACTATTACAAATGGGCTATTTGTCTCAAAGAAAATCCAGAGCAAGTGATAGGAGATATCAGCATCGTTGCAATAGATGAGAATAATTCTTCTTGTGAAATTGGCTATGTGTTAGGCAAGGCTTACTGGGGATATGGTATGATGACAGAGGCCTTAAAAGCTATCTTGGACTTTTGTTTCACTCAAGTAGGATTTCAAAAAGTCAAGGCACGTTATGCCAGTCTCAATCCAGCTTCAGGTCGTGTCATGGAGAAAGCAGGGATGTCCTATCTACAAACCATTGTTAATGGTGTAGAGAGAAAAGGCTATCTTGCGGATCTTATTTATTATCAGATAAGTAGGGAAGAATGTTGAATTTTCTTTTCAGTTTCCATCGAAGTCAGACTGTGTCTGGCTTTTTTTGCAACAGTTTTTACATAACCTGATTAAATTCCTATTTTTCCCTATCATTGTCCCTGTTTTTTCTGGAGTTTTGGGGCTATAATAGTCCTATCAAATCAAAGAATGGAGGAAGGCAATGGATAATATAATCTTTTTTATCAGTGTTTTTCTTGCTGGAATTCTTTCCTTCTTTTCTCCTTGTATCTTACCCTTGTTGCCAGTCTATGCAGGGGTCTTGTTGGATGACAAAGATGGTGCTCAGGCTTCTAGTGGCAAATTTTCAATCTCAGTTGTCAGTTTATTGCGAACTCTGGCCTTTATAGCAGGGATATCCTTTATCTTCATCTTACTGGGTTATGGTGCTGGTTTTTTAGGCAATTTGCTGTATGCTTCTTGGTTTCAGTATGTGACGGGTGCGGTCATCATTCTCTTGGGCTTGCACCAGATGGAAGTCTTACATTTTCAGGGACTTTACAAGGAAAGAAGGTTACAATTACAGAGACAGGGGCAAAAGGGTAAGGGCTATAGTCAGGCATTTTTACTGGGTTTGATCTTTAGTTTTGCTTGGACGCCTTGTGTGGGGCCGGTTCTTGGCTCTGTTTTGGTCTTGGCGGCTTCAGGTGGTTCAGGAGCTTGGCAGGGAGCTGGTCTCATGTTGATTTACACGTTGGGCTTGGCGCTACCATTTTTGGCTCTAGCTCTTGCCTCTAGCTATGTTTTGAAACATTTCCGAAAACTCCATCCTTATCTCGGAACCCTCAAAAAAGTGGGTGGTTTCCTCATTATCGTGATGGGAATCTTGGTGCTTTTGGGGAATGCTTCCATTTTGACTACATTATTTGAATAGAGAGGAAGAAAAAATGAAAAAATGGCAAACATGTCTCCTTGGAGTCGGCTCAATCTGTTGCTTAGCAGCCTGTTCGGCTAAAAATATGTCAGACGAATCTACTATGAAGGAGCAAACAAAAACAGAACAAGTCAGTGCGCAAACTGCGACTAAAGGTCAGGCAGTTGCTGATTTCGAACTGACGGGAGTAGATGGCAAGACATACCGCTTGTCTGATTACAAGGGCAAGAAAGTCTATCTCAAATTCTGGGCTTCTTGGTGTTCCATCTGTCTAGCCAGTCTTCCAGATACCGATGAAATCGCTAAAGAAGCTGGAGATGACTATGTGGTCTTGACAGTGGTCTCTCCTGGACACAAAGGTGAACAAGCAGAAGCAGACTTTAAGAACTGGTACAAGGGCTTGGATTATAAAAATATTCCAGTTCTAATTGACCCATCAGGAAAACTTTTGGAAAGTTATGGTGTTCGTTCTTACCCAACTCAAGCCTTTATAGACAAGGAAGGAAAACTGGTCAAAACACAACCAGGTTTTATGGATAAGGATATGATTTTAAAAGAATTGAAAGAAATGGGGTAGCGAAAGGCCATGAATGATAAAGTAAAATTGTTTGTCTTGGCAGGGATATTTTTCCTAGCCATAACCGGTTTCTATTTTCTATTGATGCGAAATGCAGGGCAGACAGATAGCTCGCAAATTGAGAAGGCATCAGTTAGCCAAGGAGGAAAAACAGTGAAAAAAACAGAAATTAGTAAAGATGCAGACTTGCACGAAATTTATCTAGCTGGGGGATGTTTCTGGGGAGTTGAGGAATACTTCTCACGCGTTCCCGGTGTGACAGATGCCGTATCAGGTTATGCAAATGGTAGAGGGGAAACAACCAAGTACGAATTGATTAACCAAACAGGACATGCAGAGACTGTCCATGTTACCTATGATGCTAATCAAATTTCCCTCAAAGAAATCCTGCTTCATTATTTCCGCATTATTAATCCAACTAGCAAAAATAAACAAGGAAATGATGTGGGAACCCAGTACCGTACTGGTGTTTATTACACAGATGACAAGGATTTAGAGGTGATTAACCAAGTCTTTGATGAGGTGGCTAAGAAATACGATCAACCTCTAGCAGTTGAAAAGGAAACCTTGAAGAATTTTGTAGTGGCAGAGGATTACCACCAAGACTATCTCAAGAAAAATCCAAATGGCTACTGCCATATCAATGTCAACCAGGCAGCCTATCCCGTCATCGATGCCAGCAAATATCCCAAACCAAGTGATGAGGAATTGAAAAAGACCTTGTCGCCTGAGGAGTATGCAGTTACACAGAAAAATCAAACAGAGCGAGCTTTTTCAAACCGCTACTGGGATAAATTTGAATCGGGTATCTATGTGGATGTGGCAACTGGCGAACCCCTCTTTTCATCAAAGGATAAGTTTGAGTCTGGTTGTGGTTGGCCTAGTTTCACCCAGCCCATCAGCCCAGATGTTGCTACCTACAAGGAAGATAAGTCCTACAATATGACACGCATGGAAGTGCGGAGTCGAGTGGGAGATTCTCACCTTGGGCATGTCTTTACGGACGGTCCACAGGACAAGGGCGGCTTGCGCTACTGTATCAATAGTCTCTCTATCGGCTTTATTCCCAAAGACCAAATGGAAGAAAAAGGCTATGCTTATTTACTAGATTATGTTGATTAAGAGAGCTTTCCTAAGCAGTTAGAGGAGAATTTTGCTATACTGATACTAGTAAGTGACAAAGGAGAGAAGCATGACCTACACAATCTTAATCGTAGAAGATGAATATCTGGTAAGACAAGGCTTGACCAAGTTGGTCAATGTAGCAGCCTACGATATGGAAATCATCGGTCAGGCTGAAAATGGAAGACAGGCTTGGGAATTGATACAAAAGCAGGTGCCAGATATCATTTTAACCGATATCAACATGCCTCAGCTAAATGGCATCCAGTTAGCCAGTCTGGTCCGAGAAATCCATCCTCAGGTGCATTTGGTCTTTTTAACAGGTTACGATGATTTTGATTATGCCTTGTCTGCTGTCAAACTAGGTGTGGATGACTACCTGCTCAAGCCCTTTTCTCGTCAGGATATTGAGGAAATGTTGGGGAAAATCAAGCAAAAGTTGGATAAGGAAGAAAAGGAAGAGCAGTTACAAGATTTATTGACTGATAAGTTTGAAGGAAATATTGCCCAGAAAATCCAGTCTCATCTGGCTGATAGCCAGTTTGGTTTAAAGTCTTTAGCCAGTGACTTGGGTTTTAGTCCGACTTATCTGAGTTCTTTGATTAAGAAAGAGTTGGGCTTGCCTTTTCAGGATTATCTGGTGAGAGAACGTGTTAAACAAGCCAAGCTCTTGCTTTTGACAACAGATTTAAAGATTTATGAGATTGCAGAAAAGGTTGGTTTTGAAGATATGAACTATTTTACCCAACGCTTTAAGCAGATTGCAGGTGTGACGCCTCGTCAGTTTAAGAAGGGAGAAGGTCGATGAAGCGTTCTTCTCTCCTAGTCAGAATGGTTATTTCCATCTTTCTGGTCTTTCTCATTCTCTTAGCTGTGGTTGGGACTTTCTACTATCAATCTAGTTCTTCAGCCATTGAGGCCACCATTGAAGGCAATAGCCAAACGACTATCAGTCAGACTAGCCACTTTATCCAGTCTTATATCAAAAAATTAGAAACCACCTCGACTAGTTTGACCCAGCAGGCAGATGTTTTATCCTATGCTGAGAATCCCAGTCAAGACAAGGCCAAGGGAATTAGAGATCTATTTTTGACTATCTTGAAGGCAGACCAAGACTTGAAAACGGTAGTTCTGGTCACCAAATCAGGCCAAGTTATTTCTACAGATGACAGTGTGCAGATGAAAACCTCCTCAGATATGATGTCTGAGGACTGGTACCAAAAGGCCATTCATCAGGGGGCTAAGCCAGTTTTGACTCCAGCTCGTAAATCGGACAGTCAATGGGTCATTTCTGTCACTCAAGAACTTGTTGATGCAAAGGGAGCTAATCTGGGCGTGCTTCGTTTGGATATTTCCTACGAAACTCTGGAAGCCTATCTCAACCAGCTTCAGTTGGGTCAGCAGGGCTTTGCCTTTATCATCAATGAAAATCATGAATTTGTCTACCATCCTCAACATACAGTTTATAGTTCGTCTAGCGAAATGGAGGGCATGAAACCCTATATTGAGACAGGTCAGGGCTATACTCCAGATCACAAATCCTACGTCAGTCAGGAAAAGATTGCTGGAACTGATTGGACGGTGCTTGGTGTGTCTTCGTTGGAGAAGTTAGACCAGGTTAGGAGTCAACTCATGTGGACCTTGCTTGGAGCCAGTTTCACATCTCTTCTTGCCTGTCTCTGCTTGGTGTGGCTTAGTCTTAAACGCTGGATTGCTCCTCTGAATGACTTGAGAGAAACCATGCTGGAGATTGCTTCTGGTAATCAGAATCTTCGTGCCAAGGAAACTGGTGCTCATGAACTGAGAGAAGTGACTCGCCAATTTAATGCCATGCTGGATCAGATTGATCAGCTGATGGTAGCTATTCGTAAGCAGGAAGAAACGACTCGTCAGTATGAACTTCAAGCACTGTCGAGCCAGATTAATCCGCATTTCCTCTATAACACCTTGGACACCATCATCTGGATGGCTGAATTTCAGGATAGTCAGCGTGTGGTTCAGGTGACTAAGTCCTTAGCGACTTATTTCCGCTTAGCGCTCAATCAAGGCAAGGACTTGATTTGTCTCTCTGACGAAATCAATCATGTCCGCCAGTACCTCTTTATCCAAAAACAACGCTATGGAGATAAGTTAGACTATGAAATTGATGAAAATCCTGCCTTTGATAATCTAGTCTTGCCTAAGCTGGTCCTACAACCCCTTGTAGAAAATGCTCTTTACCATGGCATTAAGGAAAAGGAAGGTCAGGGCCATATTAGAGTTTCTGTCCAGAAACAGGATTCGGGCTTGGTCATCCGCATTGAGGATGATGGCGTTGGCTTCCAAGTTGCTGGCGATAGTAGTCAAAGTCAACTCAAACGTGGGGGAGTTGGTCTTCAAAATGTTGACCAACGGCTCAAACTTCATTTTGGAGAAGATTACCAGATGAAGATTGATTCTGCCCTCAAAAAAGGAACGACAGTTAAAATATACATAAATAGAATAGAAACTAGCTAACTCCCAGTCAATTCTGGGAGTTTTATGCAGGTTGGAGTAAGGTTTTCAGGTTGTCTATCTTGCTAAAAACAGGAAAAAACGATATGATAGATAATGACAAAAGAGGTATCAAGTATGAAGGAAAAAGACATTCAAAGAGAAACAAGCCAGATTGTAAAAGATGTATTAGAAAAGGCTAATTTGAAGCAAGGATCTATCTTTGTTTTGGGCCTTTCTTCTAGTGAAGTGATAGGTGGTCAGATTGGCAAGGAATCCAGCCAAGAAGTTGGGGAAATCATTGTGAAAACCATTCTAGATATCTTAGAGGAAAAAGGAGTTCATCTAGCTGTTCAAGGTTGTGAACATGTCAATCGGGCCCTCGTTGTTGAACGTCAAGTGGCAGAGCAGTTTGGTCTGGAAATCGTCAGTGTCCTTCCTACCCTTCATGCAGGAGGTTCAGGTCAGTTGGCAGCCTTCAAGTTTATGAAAGATCCAGTTGAGGTTGAATTTATCAAGGCTCATGCTGGATTGGATATTGGAGACACTGCAATTGGCATGCATGTCAAGCATGTTCAGGTTCCGATTCGCCCTCTTTTGAGAGAGATTGGCCATGCCCACGTAACGGCACTGGCTAGTCGTCCAAAGTTAATTGGAGGTGCGCGTGCGCATTATCCGCAAGATTCTATTAGAAAGTCGTGAGAATGAGAAAAACAAAACAACAACTAGAAAAAATCACCAAATATTCGATTCGTAAGCTCACTGTTGGGGTAGGTCCTGTAGCCATCGGGGCCTTCCTTTTTGGTGCTAGTACCCTTTCAGTAGATAAGGTACAAGCCAATGAAGTTGGTGGTGCTCATAGCGTTCATTACCGTTATTTGGCAGAGCAGGAATTGACTAAGTCTGAAAAAGCTCTGATTCACCATGAAGTTCCTACAGAATTTCAAGATGATGATATTCTTTATGTGGTTTATCGTAAGAAGGCAACTAACAGTCAACAACTTCCATACACAGGAAGTAAGGAGCTAGCTCTAGCAGGCCTTGGCTTGGCAACGGCTTCTCTAGCAGTCTTTTTGGTGTCCAAAAAAGGTCGTAAAGAGGTTCTAGGTGTTCTCTTGATTGGTTCTTTAGGAGCTAGCACTTTTGTACCTTATGGGACATTTGCGTTTGAAAATAAAGAATTACTTTCTTATAACCAAACTATTTCAGCCTCTACACATGAAGGCTTAGCTGAAGGGATTATCCACATTGATGGCTATGAATACATTGGATACTTCAAGGAAGCAGAACTCCATCCATCAAGACCAGCTTCAGTTGAGAAGCCTCAGTTGCCAGTAGAAAATCAAAGTTCAAAAGAAATCGAGAAAACAGAAGTCGTTCAAGAAAGACCTGCTGTTGCTCCGGAAACTGTCGTTGAAAAACCTGTAGTAGAGACTCCAGTTGCTCCTGCGGTTGAAGAAAAACCAGTTTCTGAAAAACCTCAGACAAGACAGGAAGAGAGCTTGGTGGAGATTCCTTTTGAAACAGTCACAAGTCCAGATGCGAATCTAGTAGAAGGACAGACCCGTATTGTCACAGCTGGAGTAAATGGTCAGCGTCGTCTTGTAACCAAAGTTTCGATGGTTAACGGTCAAGAAGTTAGAGAAGTCATCGAAGATCAAGTAGTCCAAAATCCTGTGTCGCAAGTCATTGCAGTCGGAACTAAGAAAGAAGTGCAACCTGCTCCAACTCCAGTACCACAAGCTGAACCAAGTCACCAAGTAGCTAAAGGGACGCAAGAGGAAGGTAAAACTGGCCAAGCTTTAACGCAACCGGAGGAAGAATATACAGGAGTTATTTCGACAAAAGGGTCACAAGATCCTGAACATATGATGTTATCTCCTGTTAATGAGTTGCCTGAATTAGTAATTACAGAAAAAGGTACACAAGAGGAAGGTAAGGAAGGTCAAGCCTTAACGCAATCCGAATTGCCAGAGGCTACAGTAGAGTCTAAAGGAACTCAAGAGGTAGGTAAAACTGGCCAAGCCCTTGTACAAGAACAGTTACCTGAGTATAAAGTAACTGAAGGAACTCTTGTTGAAGAATCAACTACAGACTTAGACTACAAAACTGAGACGACTGAGGATCCAACTAAGTATACGGACGAAGAAACCGTCGTAAGAAATGGTGAAAAAGGTAGTCAAGTTACTAAAACAACTTATAAAACAGTTGAAGGTGTAAAAACTGACCAAGTTCTTTCAACTAGCACAGAAGTTACCAAGGAACCTGTAAACCAACAGGTAAGTCGTGGGACAAAACCAATTGAAGGAACTCTGGTAGAAGAAAGTCTTGAAAAGATTCCATTTAAGGAAGTTGTTAAAGAAGATGACCAACTGAAAAAAGGTGTAGAAGTTGTAGCTCAAGAAGGTAAAGAAGGTCAGAAAAAAATCACCAAGACCTTTAACACCATCAAAGGAGTTAAAACAGAAGACGCTCCAAAAGTTACAGAGGAAATCCTTGAGGCACCTCAAGACAAAATTTTGAAACGTGGTACCAAGAGCTTTGAAAAACCAGTATTGACCATCACAGCAGTTGAGCCTAAGGATTTGAAACGGACTTCAGATGTTAAATACAGTCTAGAAAATCCAAGTAAGGCAGCCATTAAATCTATCACCTTAACTCTGAAAAAAGGTGATGAGATTGTGAAAACACTGAATGTTTCACCTGACAACTTAACAGCTAGCCTGACAGATTTGCAATACTACAAAGATTATAAGATTGAAACTAAGATGGTTTATGACCGTGGTGAAGGCGCTGAGGAAGTAGTTCTGAATGAAGAACCTCTAAGAATTGACCTCAAAAAAGTTGAAATCAAAAATATCAAAGAAACAAGCTTGATGAGTGTGGACGCTGACGGTAATGAAACAGATACTAGTTTGCTGACAGAAAAACCAGCTGATGTTGCTCCACTTTACCTACGAGTTACAACTCACGACAACAAAGTTACAAGACTTGCTGTTGACAAGATTGAAGAAGTAGAAAAAGACGGAAAAACTTTATATAAAGTTACTGCCAAAGCACCAGACTTAGTTCAACGTAATGCTGATAACACACTTAGCGAAGAGTATATTCATTACTTTGAAAAACAAAAAGCAAAAGAAGGTAATGTTTACTACAACTTCAATGAGCTTGTAAAAGATATGAAAGCTAACCCTAGCGGTGAGTTCAAACTTGGCGCAGATCTAAATGCAGCTAATGTACCAACTCCAAATAAAGAGTATGTTCCTGGTACGTTCAAAGGTAAGTTATCAAGTGTTGAGGGACAACGTTATTCAATCCACAATATGACACGTCAATTATTTGGTGGTATTGAAGGTGGTTCGGTTAAAGATGTTAACTTGGCTAATGTCGATATTAATATGCCTTGGATTGATAACATTTCTGCTCTTGCTAGAACTGTTAAGAATGCTACTGTTGAGAATATTAAAGTAACTGGTAGCATCACTGGTAGAGATGGAATTGCCGGACTTGTTAACAAATTAGATAACGGCGGACAGCTTACTAATGTTGCTTATATCGGTAAACTTACTGGTGTAGGTGATAGAGGTTGGGATTTCGGTGGCATGGTTGGCGAAATCTGGAAAGGTAATGTTGATAAAGGATATGTAGAAGCTGATATAGTTGCTAATAAAGCTCGTATCGGTGGATTTGTTGCTAGATCCGATAACGGTTCTGATCCTAACGGAATTGGTAAGTATGGTTCTGTTCGTAACGCTGTTACGAAAGGAACTATTAAGGTAAATACACCTGTTGAAGTAGGTGGTTTCCTTAGTAAGAACTGGGCATGGGGTAAAGTTGCAGACTCTGTGTCTATGATGAAAGTTGAAAATGGTGAAGTGTTCTATGGATCTAAAGATATTGACGAAGATGGTGGATACTTCTCAAACAATGCATTAGAACGTAACTTTATAGTTAAAGATGTAAGTACAGGTAAACGTTCATTTAAATTCTCTGTTTCTAACCGAATTAAAGAAGTGTCTCAAGATGAAGCTGACCAGAAAATTGCAACATTGGGAATTACAGCTAATGATTATGTTATCAATCCTCTTGTTTCAGATACACTAAATAATGTAAAACCAAAATCTGACACTTACAAAGATACTCAAGATTACAATGCTTCTCGTGAGCTTGCTTACCGTAATGTTGAAAAACTTCAACCGTTCTACAACAAAGAATGGATTGTCAACCAAGGGAACAAGCTTGCAGAAGGTTCAAACTTGTTAACTAAAGAAGTATTGTCTGTAACTGCGATGAAAGGAAATAACTTTGTCACAGATCTTACAGATGCTGACCATATTTTGGTTCACTACGCAGATAAGACAAAAGACATCTTTACAATTTCACCGAAAGAATCTAAAGTTAAACAAGTGAAAGAATACAGTGTCGCTGAGCTTGGTGAAGTTGTTTATACACCAAATATGGTTGTTAAAGATCGTGCTGACTTAATCAGTGCTATTGAAAGCAAATTAAGTCCAGTTGAATTGCAATCTGACCCGATTTACCAACACTTGGGTAGAACTGGTCCTAACAAAGTCAATGCAATTAAGGACTTGTACCTAGAAGAAAGTTTCAAGTATGTTAAAGATAATCTTACTCAATTCGTTACGAAGTTAGTAGAAAATGAAGATCACCAGCTTAACACTGATGAAGCTGCAAAACGTGCCTTAGTTAAGAAAATTGATGACAATAAGGCTGCAGTTCTTCTTGGATTATCTTACCTAAATCGTTACTACGGTGTTAAATTCGATGACTTTAATATTAAAGAATTAATGCTATTCAAACCTGACTTCTACGGTAAGAATGTTAGTGTGTTAGACTTCTTGATTAAGATTGGTTCTAAAGAAAATAACATTAAAGGTGATAGAACTTTAGAAGCTTATCGCGAAACGATCGGTGGAGTTATCGGTATAGGCGAGTTAAACAGTTTCTTAGACTATAATATGCGTCTATTCACAAGTGATACAGACTTAAACGATTGGTTCATAAAAGCTACTAAAGATAATGTATATATCGTTGAACCGAAGACAACAACTCCTGAATTTGCTGATAAGAAACACAGAGCCTACGAGGGATTAAACAACGACATGCATGGTAAGATGATTCTGCCACTTCTGAATTTAAAAGATGCACATATGTTCTTAATCTCAACATATAATACTATGGCTTACAGTTCATTTGAAAAATACGGTAAGAATACTGCAGAAGAACGCGAAGCATTCAAAGCTGAAATCAATAAAGTCGCTAAAGGTCAACAAAATTACCTAGACTTCTGGTCTCGCTTATCATTAGATAAAGTTCGTAATCAACTGCTTAAGAGCAATAACATGGTTCCAACTCCTGTGTTAGATAACCAAAACTATAAAGGAATCAGCACAGATAAATACGGACATATGAATAGTGGTAAAGACGTAGCACCTATCCGTGAATTATACGGACCAACAGGTCGTTATCATGCAACTGACTGGCGTATGGGAGCTGTAGCTCGTATTTACGGTAATCCTTATAAGGATGATTCAGTCTTCTTCATGGTTACTGATATGATTAGTGATTTCGGTATCTCAGCCTTTACTCACGAAACGACTCACGTAAACGACCGTATGGTTTACTTAGGTGGTTCTAGACACCGTGAAGGTACTGACTTAGAAGCATTTGCACAAGGTATGTTACAATCACCTGCTGAAACCAGTCCAAACGGTGACTTTAAAGCACTAGGATTGAACATGGCCTACGAACGTCCAAATGACGGAAATCAATGGTATAACACAAATCCAAATGACCTTACATCTCGCGCTGAAATCGATCATTACATGAAAGGTTTCAACGATACTCTAATGCTTCTTGATTATCTTGAAGGAGAAGCCGTTCTTGATAAAGGCAGCAAAGAACTAAACAACGCTTGGTTCAAGAAAGTTGCTAAGAAATTACGTAACGCTAATACGAAGAACCAATACGATGAGGTTCGTGATTTGAATGCAGAAGAAAAAGAATATAACTTAACTTCTGTTAACGACCTAGTAGATAAGAACTTCATGACCAAACACGGTCCTGGTAATGGTACTTATGACCCAACTGGATTTGGCTCTGCCTATGTAACGGTGCCTATCACTGCTGGTATCTATGGTGGTAATACAAGTGAAGGAGCTCCAGGCTCTATGTCATTCAAACATAACACCTTCCGTATGTGGGGTTACTTTGGATATGAAAAAGGATTCCTAAATTACGCTTCTAACATGCTGAAAAATGAGTCTAAACAGGCTGGTCATGCTACTCTAGGTGATGACTTCATCATTAAGAAAGTTTCTGATGGTAAATTTAATACTCTAGAAGATTGGAAGAAAGAATACTTCAAAGAAGTTGTTGATAAAGCGAAAGCAGGATTTAATCCAGTTACAATTGACGGCACTACATACAGTAGTTACGATGACTTGAAGAATGCATTCTCTGCTGCCGTTGATAAAGATAAAGCAACTCTTAATAATGGCTCAGTTAAATTTGATAATACCGTATCACTTAAAGAGAAATTATTCAAGAAACTTCTTCAACAAACAAATAGCTTTAAAACTTCAATCTTTAAATAATTGAAATCTCTCATCTGCTTTGCGGATGAGGGTTTTCTTATTTTATGCTATACTTAAGGTATGCATAGAAAAACAGTGATTGATTTTAGGGCTTTGGGGGAGAGATACACCTTTACCCAGCCTATCAAAGAGTTAAAAACGAGAGATTTAGCGGAAGTAACAGCCTTGCTGGCACAAGTGGAAAGCTACCAAGAGCAGGGCTATTATGTGGTTGGTTATGTCAGCTACGAGGCTGCACCAGCTTTTGAGGAAAAATTAGCAGTTCACAAGGCTCCCCTACTGGGAGAGTACCTGCTATATTTTACTGTTCATGATAGGGTAGAAACATCCCCTATTCCTCTGACTTATGATGAGGTTGATTTGCCTTCAAATTGGCAGGAAGTAACGTCTGCAGCAGACTATGAAAAGGCCATTGCACAGATTCACCATCATTTGCGTCAGGGTGATACCTATCAGGTTAACTACACCGTTCAACTCAAGCAGGACTTAAGTGCCAATCCTTTTGCCATCTACAATCGTATGGTGGTAGAGCAGGAGGCGGGCTACAATGCCTATGTGGAACATGACGAGATGGCAGTGATTTCTATGAGTCCAGAGCTCTTTTTTGAGCAAAATGACCGCGAGTTGACAACGCGACCAATGAAGGGAACGACTCAGCGTGGCATGACTGACCAAGAAGATTTGGAGCAGGCCAGTTGGTTGGAACAGGATCCCAAAAATCGCTCTGAAAACATGATGATTGTGGACCTCTTGCGCAATGATATGAACCGTATTTCTGAGGTGGGGAGCGAGCATGTGGAGCGTCTGTGTCAAGTGGAGCAGTATTCTACTGTATGGCAGATGACTTCGACCATCAAGAGTCAGTTGCGAGAGGATGTGGACCTTGTTGAAATTTTCCGCTCACTCTTTCCTTGTGGTTCCATAACGGGCGCACCGAAAATTGCGACTATGGAAATCATTAAGGACTTGGAACCACAACCCAGAGGAGTCTACTGTGGAACGATTGGTCTCTTGCTTCCACATGGGCAACGGATTTTCAATGTCGCTATTCGGACCATTCAACTGCATCAAGGGAAAGCCATCTATGGAGTAGGCGGAGGCATTACATGGGATAGCACTTGGGAATCTGAATACCGTGAAGTTCATCAAAAGGCAGCTGTTCTCTATCGTAAACAAGCTCGTTTTCAGCTGATTACGACTGGGAAAATCAGCCAGAAGAACTTGTTGTTTGAAGAACAACATCTGGAAAGACTGAGAAAAGCTAGTCGATATTTTGCTTATCCTTTTGATCCAGAAATTTTGAGACAAAAGATTGAAGCAGAGTGTCAGACTTGTGATGCTAATCAAAATTACCGCTTGCGAATCATCCTTAGCAAACCTGGAGAGATAGAAGTTGAACGCCAAGTATTAACACCCCTCAGTCCAAGTTTTTGTCAGGCCCAACTCTGCCTTCAGGAAGGCAATTTGCAACAAGCTTTTATCTACTTCAAAACGACTCACCGACCTCATTTGAGCCTAGGGGAACAAGGGAAGATTTACCATAATACAAGAGGAGAATTACTTGAAACCTCTATTGGAAATTTGGTTCTGAAAATTGCTGGGAAACTCTACACACCGCCTATCCGATTGGGAATCTTACCAGGAATTTATCGTCAGCATTTGTTAGAAACAGGACAGGTAGAAGAGAAAATCTTGACCTTGGCAGATTTAGCACAAGCTGAAGCTATTTACGGTAGTAATGCAGTGAGAGGCTTGTATGAGTTGAGCCTAGAGGAGAACTAGATGAAACTGGTATTTTTACACGGTTTAGGGCAGTCAGCAGAGTCTTGGAAAGAAGTTTAGAATCAATTGAAGGATAAGCCCACAGAGACTCTTGAATTGCTGAAATAAGTTTGATAAAATAATAGTGAAATCGATATCATAATTATGGGAGAAAGAAATGAACAAACGTCTATTTTTAAAAATGAGTCTGGCTACCTTGCCAGTTTTAGCCTTGTTTTCACAGCCTGTGTCAGCAGAGGAAAATATTCATTTTTCTAGTTGTAAAGAAGCTTGGGCGAATGGATACGCAGATATTCACAAGGGAGAACCTGGGTATTCTGCCAGGTTAGACCGCGATCATGATGGTGTGGCTTGTGAATTGAAAAATGCCCCTAAGGGTGCCTTTAAAGCAAAACAAGAGACTACAACCCAAACTGATACAAGTTCAGCAACAACAAGTGGCTGGGTTAAGCAGGATGGTGCTTGGTACTACTTTGATGGAAATGGCAATCCAGTGAAAAATGCATGGCAGGGAAGCTATTACCTGAAATCAGATGGTAAAATGGCACAGAGTGAATGGATTTATGACTCTTCTTATCAAGCTTGGTATTATTTGAAATCAGATGGTTCATATGCTCGCAATGCATGGCAAGGAGCTTACTACCTGAAGTCAAACGGTAAAATGGCACAAGGTGAGTGGGTTTATGACTCTTCTTATCAAGCCTGGTATTACTTGAAATCAGATGGTTCATACGCTCGCAATGCATGGCAAGGAAACTACTATTTGAAATCAGATGGCAAAATGGCTAAGAATGAGCGAGTTGATGGAGGCCGCTACTATGTAGATGCCTCAGGTCTCTGGAAACCATAAATTAGATAAAATTTAGAAAGTTAATGCAAACCTTTGCACAGATGACTGAATTTTGATATACTAGTACTGTAAGCATTTTCAATTAATTCATAATGAAAAAGGAGAATATGATGAGTCAAAAGATTATTGGGATTGACCTTGGTGGAACTTCTATCAAATTTGCAATCTTGACAACAGCAGGAGAAATCCAAGAAAAATGGTCTATCAAGACTAACATTTTGGATGAGGGAAGTCATATCGTAGATGATATGATTGAGTCTATTCAACATCGTTTGGACTTGCTTGGATTGGCTGCAGCGGACTTCCAAGGAATTGGAATGGGATCACCAGGTGTGGTTGACCGTGAAAAAGGGACTGTTATTGGTGCCTACAACTTGAACTGGAAAACCCTTCAACCAATCAAAGAAAAGATTGAAAAAGCCTTGGGTATTCCATTCTTCATCGATAATGATGCCAATGTAGCGGCTCTTGGTGAGCGTTGGATGGGGGCTGGTGATAATCAACCAGACGTTGTCTTTATGACACTCGGTACTGGTGTTGGTGGCGGTATCGTCGCAGAAGGCAAATTACTTCACGGTGTTGCTGGTGCAGCAGGTGAGCTTGGCCACATCACTGTTGACTTTGACCAACCAATCGCATGTACTTGCGGTAAGAAAGGCTGCCTTGAGACAGTGGCTTCTGCAACAGGGATTGTCAACTTGACTCGTCGTTATGCCGATGAATACGAAGGCGATGCAGCCTTGAAACGCTTGATTGATAACGGAGAAGAAGTAACTGCTAAGACTGTCTTTGACCTTGCAAAAGAAGGAGACGACCTTGCTTTGATCGTTTACCGTAACTTCTCACGTTACTTGGGAATCGCTTGTGCCAACATCGGTTCAATTTTGAACCCATCAACAATTGTCATCGGTGGTGGTGTGTCAGCTGCGGGAGAATTCCTTCTACAAGGTGTTCAAAAAGTCTACGATGAAAATACTTTCCCACAAGTACGCACATCTACTAAATTAGCTCTTGCAACTCTAGGAAATGACGCTGGAGTTATCGGAGCAGCATCACTTGTATTGCAATAAGATAATGAGAGAGGAAAAATGCTAACCTAGAGTTAGTAATGTTCCTCTTTTCTTTTTTATGCTATACTAGTTAGGACAATGAATGAGGTGAAACGAAATGACAAAAGCAGATACGATTTTTAAAGAGAATATTGAACGAATCCTCAAAGACGGTGTCTTTTCAGAGCAAGCACGTCCTAAGTATAAGGATGGGACAGTTGCCAACTCCAAGTATGTAACGGGTGCCTTTGCCGAGTATGACTTGGCCAAGGGGGAATTCCCCATCACAACCTTGCGTCCCATTGCCATCAAATCAGCTATCAAAGAAGTTCTCTGGATCTACCAAGATCAGTCAAATAGCTTAGAAGTGCTTAATGACAAGTACAATGTTCACTACTGGAATGACTGGGAAGTGGGAGATACGGGAACTATTGGTGAGCGTTACGGGGCGGTCGTTAAGAAACACGACATCATCAATAAGCTTCTCAAACAGTTGGAAGCTAACCCTTGGAACCGCCGCAATATTATCTCGCTCTGGGATTATCAAGCTTTTGAGGAGACAGACGGCCTCCTCCCATGCGCCTTTCAGACCATGTTTGATGTCCGCCGTGTAGCTGGAGAAATCTATCTGGATGCGACCTTGACCCAGCGTTCTAACGATATGCTGGTGGCCCACCACATCAACGCTATGCAGTATGTGGCTCTTCAAATGATGATTGCCAAGCATTTTGGCTGGAAGGTTGGAAAGTTCTTTTATTTCATCAACAACCTCCATATCTATGACAATCAATTTGAACAAGCTCAGGAATTGCTTCGTCGTGAGCCGTCAAACTGCCAACCACGTTTGGTCTTGAATGTGCCAGATAAGACCAATTTCTTTGATATTAAATCAGAGAATTTTGAGTTGGTGGATTATGACCCTGTTAAGCCGCAGTTGAAGTTTGATTTAGCTATTTAATACTCTTCGAAAATCTCTTCAAACCACGTCAGCGTCGCTTCATCAACAACCTCAAAACCATGTTTTGAGCTGACTTCGTCAGTTCTATCCGCAACCTCAAAACAGTGTTTTGAGTTGACTTCGTCAGTCTTATCTACAATCTCAAAGCAGTACTTTGAGCAACCTGAGGCTAGCTTCTTAGTTTGCTCAGTATAAAAGAATCATGACCACCCGTCAAACGGGTGGTTTGTCCCAGGGCTATAAGCCCAAATTACCAGCCAGCGCCTAAAGACGCTGGCTTTCACTTTGTTCAAGCCTTATTGCTCTTGACTCGTCACTTGCCTCTCAAAGAGTCTTTAGTATTACTTACCACTATCCCTAAAAAGATCCTCATATTCTTTTACACTTAATTTATCTAGTGCTATATCATGCTTTACTCGTTCTCAAA
>NZ_JVLI01000205.1:0-80576 GCF_001072315.1 Streptococcus pseudopneumoniae
AAAACTGAAACAACTAAAGCTATGCGCCAAAAAGTAATCTTGGTTGGTACTAAAGAAGACACTTCACTTCCTCAGACCAAAGTAGAGACCAAAGTCGTTCCTTATGAAACCGTTTATGAAAAGAATGAGGAACTAGATCACGGCGTTACAAGAGTAAAAATTTCGGGTATTGAGGGACAAGAACAAGTTACTACTACCTATACTAAAGATCAAACAAGTGGAAATATTTCTGAGAATAAAACTGTTAAAATAGTAGCTAACAAAGTTGATCAAGTTGTAGAAGTTGGAACTAAATCGAGTGTTGAAACTACTGTCCTATCTCATAAAACGATCTACCAGGTGAATCCTGCTTTGGAGTTCAGACAAGAGAAAGTAGCGGTTGCAGGGCGTGATGGTTCGGTGGAAACTAGGACGACTTATCAATTAGATAAAGCAACAGGTCAGGTGATGGTATCTGACACTACTAGACAAGTAAATCCAGCAGTCGATAAAGTGATTCAAGTTGGTAATGTGGAAAAAGTAATACAACCGATTGCTGTTACTGAGGAGCGAAGAGAGGATTCTTCACTTGCTAAAAATATAGAAAAGGTAGCATCTGAAGGAGAAGTTGGTGAGAATACACTTACCAGAACATACGCTATCAATGAACAAACTGGTGAATTGGTTAATCCTCAAGAAGTGAGTCAAATAACAAAACCAATGAAACCGAGAGTTATTTTAGTTGGTAGTCAGGAGGATAAACCACACTTACTTCCAGCCAATAGTGAGAGAGAAGATGCTGTGGATGTGTCTGCTCTTACCACAAGCGCGAGATCAGTAGATTTCTTAAATGACAGTAAATTAAAAGCACAGTTAGAGCCTGCCTATGATCCTAGAGATATTATAACAAGGAAAATCGCGCTCAGAAAAACACACCCAAATATCACTGACCAAGAGGTCAAAGATATGTTGCGCACAGAGTATCTTCAAAAATTGTCAATTCAAGAAAGCTTTGATCAGACGAAGACGCAAGCTGAGTCAAGTTTCAAAAAGATTGCCTCACATACTTTGGGAATTATAGGGGATACCCCTGAAAATCGCAGTAAGGTCAAACAAGAGCTGGAGCAATACAAAGAGCAGATTTTGTTGGGACTGTCTTATATCAATCGTTTTTATAATATTCAATTTGGGGACACGAATATTCGTGATATTCTGGCCTTTAATCCAAGTTCATTTGGCAATAAGACAATGACAGCCTTGGATAGTTTGAAAAAATTAGGATCCATGTCTTATGAAGAGATGAAGTTGACCAATAGTCCTCAAACATTTACAAAATACTTATCTACTATTACAGGTAAGGCTAGCTTGAAGGAATTTTTAGACAGCAATCGCCAACTCTTTACGTCAGATGATGCGGATACTTGGCTTAAAAAATCTAGCCAAGCTATGATTGTTGAAAAATCATCTAAGGAAAATCCTTCAGCGCATGTCGGGCTGTATAGCAAGTTGACCGCTGGGGAAAAGGATTCTCGTAAACAAGAGGCTAATATGGCTGCTATTTTGGGACTTTTGAATGTGAAAGAACCACATGTTTACGTGATTAGTAATATGGCGACGATTACTTACGGTAATATTGGTTCCTATATAGATACTTCTCTTGCCCAGTCTAATCCAACTAAGTATCAGGCTGAGCTTGCTAGAGTCAAGTCTTTAATTGAAAAAGCGGCTGTACAACAAGCCAACTATGTTGATACTCTTTATCGTATAACAAAACCAGAAAATCGTGATAAGTTGCTGACAAATCGCTTGATTATTGATACGATGAAGAAATATACAAGTAATCCGAATGCCCAGATTGATAGCACTTGGTCATCAGCTACTGGTAATGGAGCTGATAAGGGGGTCGACCAATTTATGACTCCTATGAATTACTATTCTCCAGTAATTAAGGTGGGAGCTGAGGCCAATGGATTAGGTGTCCGTTACTTTATAGATAGGGTTCTGGATGATAGAGGTTCAGCTACTTATTCTCACGAAATGACGCATTTATTAGACGGAACAGTTCTGTTTAATAATCATGGTCGTCGAGATGGTACAGGAGCAGAGTTTTATGCGCGTGGTATTTTTGAAAATTCCTATAATCCAGAAAAGGATACTTATTTCAATCTCAACTTTGTATATGATGAGAGTGATAAGAATGGATTTTACAATAAAACACCTGATCGATTTAAAACGGCAGAAGATTTGAAATCTTATATGAAGGGAAGTTTTGATGTTCTTTATACTCTAGATTACCTAGAAGCAGAGGCAAGTAGAAACTTATCTGCAGAAGACAAGATGAGTTATTTTAAAAAAATAACGCCAATCACTTCAACAGGTCCTAGAACTTGGGTAGATTATCGTAGTCCAGCAGTTAAACCAACTCATAAGAGTGAGGAGATTCAAGCTCTGACCTTAGAAGATGCCAAAAAATTGACAGATATTGATAGTTTGATTGACAATCATATTCTGGTCAATCGTTATATCATTGCTGGTTTTTTAGATAAAGGTAAAATTGCAGCAAATGGTTACTATACTGTTGATATGTTTGATACCATTTATGGTGTTAGTCAAAATGACTCTGGTATGAGTGGGGACATCACCTTTAGAAAACAAGCCTTTGAATTGATGGCTACTTTGGGCTATTATGAAGGATTTGTTCCTTATGTGTCAAATCAATATAAAAACCAAGCTGAAGAAGAAGGCAAACCGCTATCTGATAAATATATTTTCGATAACATTTTAGGAAAATCTTACGCAGCTTTCAAAAAAGAGCAAATAACTGAGCGTGTTGAGAAATTAGGTAAGTTAAAACCAATTACTATAAATTACAACGGAAAAGAAGAAGTGATTGATAGTAAAGAAAAATTACAAGAGCTTATGAATAAAGCTGTTAAAGAAGAACTTGCTCAGATAAAAGCAGGAAATACAACGGTTAAAAAGTTTAAATTTATCGAAACTCCAGTCCAAAAACTGAAAAAAGCGATTTATAAAGCTTATCTCAAAGATTCAGATGACTTTAGACAGTCGATTTACAATAGCTAAGACAAAAGGAACATCTCTCTGGAATGAACATTCAGAGGGGTGTTTTTTGCTTCTTGTCAGATTTGATACTCAATGAAAATCAAAAAGCAAACTAGGAAGCGAGCCGCAGGTTGCTCAAAGTATAGCTTTGAGGTTGCAGATGAAACTGACGAAGTCAGCTCAAAACACTGTTTTGAGGTTGTAGATAAAACTGACGAAGTCAGCTCAAAACACCGTTTTGAGGTAGTAGATAAGACTGACGAAGTCAGTTACATATACCTACGGTAAGACGACGCTGACGTGGTTTGAAGAGATTTTAGAAGAGTATGACCTTGTTTCTTGAAAATGACAGTTTGTATGAACAAGGAGTGATTTTCAGACTTTTCCACAAATTATAGAATCTTTTCTGAGTATTTAGGGAGTGATAGAGGAAGTCTTGAAAGCGCTTTTGTTTTGTGCTATAGTCAAGTATATCGATTCGTTTAAAGAGGAATGCTTGTATGAGAAGAGAAGAAGTTTTACGAAATCACTGGTTTTTTAGCCAAGAGGTGGGGAAAGAAGAATCCTTGGCGCCGGATTTGCAGAGGGAAAATTGGGAGACCATTCAAGTGCCGCATGACTGGAGTATTTACAATGATTTTGACCATTATTCGCCAGCGCAAAATGAGGGTGGTCAGTTAAACGGGGGTCAAGTCTGGTACCGGACGCAGTTTTACTTGGAAGAAGATGCCAGTCTTGTATCGGTGCGTTTGCTCTTTGACGGGGTTTACATGAATGCCCAAGTCTATATTAACGGGCAAGTGCTGGGCTATTATCCCAATGGCTATACACCCTTTTCTTATGATATCACCCCTTATCTAAGAAACGATGGGACAGCCAACCAGCTTGCGGTTTTTGTGGAAAATCAGCAACCTAGCAGTCGTTGGTATTCGGGTAGTGGTATCTACCGGGAAGTAAAATTGTTGATTACAGATGCAGTTCATCTGGATTTGTATGGGATTAAGATAGAAAGTCCCAAGCTAAAGGAACAAAGAGCTGGATGGGTGGAAACTCAGCTTACAAGTAAGGTTTCAAATGATGAAACTCAGTCCGTGTCGGTGTATTTGGAGCAGAGTATCTGGTATGATGGCCAACAGCTGTCAGACTGGCAGGCGACAGACTCTCTAGTGATTGAGTTTGGGTACAAATATTCTTTCCAACAAGCAATATCAATTTTCCAACCTTTGCTTTGGGATATTGACCATCCTCATCTCTATCAGTTGAAGACTCGCATCTACAAAAATGGCATTTTGGTTGATGAAGGAGAGGAGAGCTTTGGTTACCGCTATATGGATTGGCAAGCGGATAAGGGTTTCTTTCTAAATGGTCGCTGGTTGAAGATTCATGGGGTTTGTCTGCACCATGACTACGGAGCGCTGGGAGCTGTGGAAAACAGGTCAGCTGCCGAGAGACGCTTGCGCCAGATGAAGGAAATGGGCGTCAATGCGATTCGAATCACCCATAATCCAGGCAGTAGCATCTTGCTAGATGTGGCTGCCAAAATGGGCTTACTCATCCAAGAAGAAGCCTTTGATACCTGGTATGGAGGCAAGAAAGAATATGACTATGGTCGGTTTTTTGAGGAAGATGCGACTCATCCAGAAGCGAAAACAGGCGATTTCTGGTCAGATTACGATTTGCGCACTATGATCGAGCGTGGTAAGAACAATCCAGCGATTTTTATGTGGTCCTTAGGAAATGAAGTTAGTGAAGCAAATGGCGATGCTCATTCATTGAAGACTATCAAACGCTTGCTGGGAAGGGTTAAGGAAGTGGATGATAGCCGTTTTGTGACCATGGGAATGGACCAGTTCCGCTTTGGAGATGGGTCTGGAGGTCATGAAAAGATTGCTGATTTGCTGGATGTGGTCGGCCTGAATTACTCAGAAGATAATATTGACGCGATTCGCAAAAGACATCCCAAGTGGCGACTTTATGGGTCTGAAACCTCATCGGCTACCCGAACGCGTGACAGCTATTTTCGCCCAGATAAGGAATGGGTTGGGGATAATCGCCGCGTGAGGAATTTTGAACAGTCAGACTATGGCAATGATCGGGTTCCTTGGGGGAAGACAGCGACAGCTTCTTGGATAGCAGATAGAAATCGGCTAGACTATGCGGGTCAGTTTATCTGGACAGGAGTGGACTATATCGGTGAGCCCACTCCTTGGCACAACCAAAATGACACACCTGTCAAGAGTTCCTATTTTGGGCTTGTGGATACGGCAGGGATTCCTAAAAATGACTATTATTTCTATCAAAGTCAGTGGGTGGACCTAGATCAGTATCCCATGGTTCATATCTTACCTCACTGGAATTGGGAAATCCACAAGAGTTATCAACAAGTTGTGGATAAGTATGGGGATATCCCTGTTCGAGTGTATTCAAATGCTGGTTCAGTAGAGCTATTTCTCAATGGAAAATCTCAAGGTAGGAAGACTTTTCAGGAAAAATGGACTTCAGATGGCAGAAAATACCAAGAGGGACAAGGTTCTGACCAACTCTATCTCGAATGGCCTTTGGCTTATCAACCAGGAGAATTGCGTGCTGTGGCCTATGACTGTCAAGGTCAGCTTGTGGCAGAAGATAAGGTGGTGACTGCAGGTAAGCCAGCCAAAATCGGGTTACATGCCGAGAAAACACAACTGGAGCCAGATGGGCAAGATCTCCTCTATCTTTATTTTGATGTATTGGACCAAGCTGGAAATTGGGTGCCGACTGCTTCCAATCAGCTTCATTTTGAAATTGAAGGCCCTGCTCGCATTGTAGGTGTGGATAATGGCAGGCAGGCCAGTCGTGAACGTTACCAAGCCCAGAAAAATGGTCGGTTTCAGAGGAAAGCCTTTCATGGCAGAGGTGTCCTTTTGGTTCAGAGCTTGGAGCAGGCGGGCCAAGTAAGAGTAAAGGCCAGTGCCAGAGGACTAGAGCCAGCAAGTTTTGATCTCTTAGTGGGAGAGGCTTTTGATTGCCAGCCAGTGAAAAATCAGCGCTTGTTTGAGATTCGAGTGGACAAGCAGGCAGGATTACAAGAAGGGGATTCCCCAGCCATTGGACTTTATCCACAAACTGTGGATAACCCTGTGAACAAGGTGGGGAATAGTGAAGTGATTTGGGAGACGAGTGGCAGTGCCCACGCCATTATCAAGCAGGGAGTGCTTCATTGCTTGTCTGCAGGCGACTTGGTTATCAGTGCTATTTATCAAGGGAAAACCTATCAAACTCATTTGCAGGTGGCAGAAAATACCTCACTAGGGCAAGCAGTTTCTGTACGACCACTTCGCTTATATACAGATAGGGGAACTTATCCACAGCTTCCATCTTCAGTCTTGGTGGACTATGAGTCTGGTAGTGCAAAACGAGTCAATGTTGTTTGGGAGGCAATCTCCGAAGAAGATATAGCAAGCTTTCATGAGTTTACGATATCTGGCCAGCTTGAAGGGCTGGATTTAAGGGCTTCTGCTCAGGTTTGTGTCCAAGGGATTTGTGCTATTGAGTCTGAAAGGGTTTGGACGCTTGTCAAGGAAGCCCCACACTTACCAGACCGAGTCAAGCTAGTCTTATCAGATGGCAGACGAGATACGGTCAAGGTGACTTGGGATGAACTCGATCCTCAAGTCTATGTTCAGGTAGGAGAATGCGTTCTCACAGGGCAGGTAGCGGGCTGTGAGTTGCCAGCAATAGTCACCATTCATGTGACAGATGCCAGTGTAGATGGGGAAGTCATTTCCAATCAATGGACAGGATCCAACCTACCTCTGGTCTTTGCTTCCCATTCAGAGCCGAATCACCCAGCCTCATATCTCAATGACAAGGTTATTTCTCGGAAGAAATCGACAGGCAATACTTGGATTATCAAGTCAGAGCAAGCTAGCGTGGGCATTCTTTTTGGAGATGCAGGGATTTTAAAACCGCGATTTGTGGATAATGTGACCTTGTATTGTGTTGAAAATCAAGAATATGTGGCGATGGAGCCTACTTTTATTGATTATTACATAGGGAATGAGCCTGCCTTGCCTCGGACTCCCAACCATTTGGACAAGGATTCTCTGCTCAAGCAAGAGGAGAATTGGCGACCTGTATCAGCTATCCGAAAAGTTTCAAGCGACAAGGATGAAGAGATTCGTTTTGAATTTGACAAGGTGGAAACTTATGCCCTTCGTCTTCGATTTGAAGGCTTGACCAGTCCCCTAGCGTTAACAGAATTGCAAGTACATGCCAAAAAAGTAAAGAAAAATGTAGATAGGAAATAGTATGGTAAGAGAAATAAAACCGCATGGCCCTTTGCCAAGTCCGGCCCAGCTAGCTTATTTAGAGGATGAACTAGCAGCCTTTATCCATTTTGGGCCTAATACTTTTTATGACCAGGAATGGGGGACAGGTCAGGAGGATCCTGGGCGATTTAACCCGACAAGGTTAGATGCGCGTGAGTGGGTTCGCGTGCTCAAGGAAACGGGCTTTAAGAAGTTGATTTTGGTGGTCAAGCACCACGATGGCTTTGTCCTCTATCCGACAGCTTATACGGATTATTCGGTCAAGGCCAGTCCTTGGAAGAATGGAGAGGGTGACTTGCTCCTTGAGGTATCCCAAGCTGCCACAGAGTTTGATATGGATATGGGGGTCTATCTATCGCCTTGGGATGCCCACAGTCCTCTCTATCATGTGGAGCGAGAAGCGGACTATAATGCCTATTATTTGTCTCAGTTGAAGGAAATCTTATCAAATCCTGCCTATGGTAATGGAGGGAAATTTACTGAGGTCTGGATGGATGGTGCCAGAGGAGAGGGCGCTCAAAAGGTTAATTATGAATTTGAAAAATGGTTTGAAATCATTCGTGACCTGCAGGGCGATTGCTTAATTTTTTCAACAGAAGGCACTAGTATCCGCTGGATTGGCAATGAACGAGGATATGCAGGTGATCCACTGTGGCAAAAGGTGAATCCTGATAAACTAGGAACAGAAGCAGAGCTGGACTATCTTCAGCACGGAGATTCCTTAGGTACGATTTTTTCAATTGGTGAGGCAGATGTTTCCATCCGGCCGGGCTGGTTTTACCATGAGAATCAGGATCCCAAGTCTCTCGAGGAGTTGGTTGAAATCTACTTCCACTCGGTAGGGAGGGGAACACCTCTCTTGCTCAATATTCCGCCGAATCAAGATGGTCTATTTGACGATAAAGATATCAAGCGCCTCTATGAATTTGCGGCCTATCGCAATGAGCTCTATAAAGAAGATTTGGCTCTGGGAGCTGGGGTATCTGGTCCTGCTCTTTCCGCAGACTTTGCTTGTCACCATCTGACAGATGGCCTTAAGACCAGCTCTTGGGCAAGCGATGCGGGCTTGCCCATCCAGTTAGAACTCGACTTAGGGTCACCTAAAACTTTTGATGTAATTGAGTTAAGAGAAGATTTGAAGCTAGGGCAACGAATCGCTGCTTTTCATGTGCAAGTAGAGGTGGATGGCGTCTGGCAAGAATTTGGCACAGGCTTTACAGTTGGTCATAAGCGTCTCCTGCGAGGGCCGATAGTAGAGGCACAGAAGGTGCGCGTGATGATTACAGAGGCACAGGATTTGCCTGTACTGACTAAAATTTCACTTTATAAAACTCCTAGCTTAGTAAAAAAAGAAGTTGTTCAGGGACTAGCATTTGCAGAAAAAAGTTTAACTGTGACAAAGGGAGAGACTCTTCATTTTAGGATTGAACGTAGCGAAAGTAATACTCCTTTAGAGGCTAAGATTTCGATCCAACCGGGGACAGGTGTCCATGGTGTCGCCTATCAGGACGAAATTCAAGTCCTTCAATTCCAAGCTGGGGAAAGCAAAAAAGATTTGTGTCTACCAACCCTGCACTTTGCTGCTGATAAGACCTTGGATTTCTATCTGAATCTGACTGTTGATGGACAGCTGATTGATCAACTTCAAGTACAAGTTTCATAAAATAAAAGAGCCTTTGCACGATACAAAGGTTCTTTTGTCTACTAGCTAGTGACTTGGTAACCAGCTAAGTGTAAAGGTTAGTTGCTCAGCTTTTAGGAGGTCTTGGTGTTGAATAGTTGATACTAGTTTTTTGTCCAGTCGGCATTCTTTTATAAAGTTAAAATGGCTGTGGTTTTGCTCAGCATGAATATCTAGCCATTTATCTTCTTTAGACAGGTAGACTCGGAGATGGTCAAAGAGAGGGATTCCGAGGTCATAGCTTGGTTTTCCTGGACAGGTTGGATAAAATCCGAGAGCCGACCAGATGTACCAGGCCGAGAGACTGCCATTGTCTTCATCACCAGGATAGGCTTGCCAGCTTGGGTGAAAGGCTTTCTGACGGAGCGTCTTGATGAGAAGGGCAGTGTAGTTAGGGTAATTGCTGTAGCGGAAGAGATAAGGAATGTGGAAGCTCGGTTGATTGGAAATAGCGAGTTGTCCAAAAGGAGCAGTAGCCATTTCGCTCATTTCGTGAATCTCGTAACCATAGCCTGTTGTCTCAAAGAGGGGAGCATCTTGACAGGTTTTCAAAAGATAGTTGCTGAAGGCTTCTTTTCCACCCATAAGCTGGATCAAGCCTGGGATGTCGTGGAGGACGCCTAAAGTCGCTTGAATGGCAGAGCATTCGGCATAATCACGCCCCCAACTATAAGGAGAGAAGTCAGGGCGGAAGTTGCCTTGATTGTCTCGCGCTCTCATGTAACCTGTCTCATCATCAAATAGATGGTGGTAATTTTGTGAAGTAGTCTTATAAGTCTCAGCAATCTCTATTTGCCCCAGTTTTTCAGCACAGCTGGCGATACAAAAGTCACTATAGGCGTAGTCTAGGGTATGGCTAACACTTTCGTGGTGGTCGGTAGAGAGGTAGCCAAGTTCTTGGTATTGGGTTAGTCCGTGGCGACCATTGATGCCGAGAGGGTCGGTCTTGCTGGCTGTTTCAAGTATGGCTTGGAGGAGTTCTTCTTCTAGGTCGGGGGCCATGTCCTTGCAGGCGCTATCTGCGATAATACCGTCTAAAAGTGTACCTGGCATCATACCCCGTTCATCTGGAGCCAGCCATTTTGGAAGGAAACCAGTATCGCGGTAGCTATTGAGAAAGCCTTCTAAAAAGCGGTGATAGTGCTCCGGTATGATAAGGGCAAAGAGGGGGAAGGTGGTGCGGAAGGTATCCCAGAAACCATTGTTGCTGAAGAGGACATCAGGCTTGACAGTTTCAGTAGCCAAATCTATGTGGATGGCTTGCCCTGATTCATCAACTTCATAAAAAGTTTGTGGGAAGAGGAAGAGTCTGTAAAGGCAGTGATCAAAGAAGGTTCGATCAGCCTCTCCTGTCTCGATAATGTCAAAACGATGGAGGAGATTTTCCCAATCCGCTTGGGCATTTACTTTACAGCTATCAAAATCTTCTTGAGGTAGATTGATTAGTGCTTGAGAAGGAGAGATGAAAGAAGTCGCTAGCTGAATCTCAGCATGGTTATCTGTCAGGTCGATTCGCCAGTCTCCACCTTCTTGACTGACAGTAAGAATATCCGTATTCATTTGCAGGGCAGTGAAAAGTATCAGTGGATTTTTGTTGGTCTCAGTTTTTCCTTCTTGTCGCAGGGCAAGATTCCTCTTATCTACTTGCTCTACTGTCAGACCATCTGTTGCGTGAAGATAGAGGGAGAGGGATTTGCCTTGCTTTTGCTCCAAATGAATAGAAGCACCGTAGCAAGTCGGTGTAAGCTGGGTTTCAATCTGATAGCGCAGGGAGAAAATCTTCAGATAATGAGGTTTGAAAGAGGCCTTATCTATGTCATAGGAAGACTGGCGGTGAAAGAGGCTGTCTCCCCCTAGCTGACCGGTGACAGGTGTCAGAAGGAGCCAAGAGTAGTCTCCAATCCAAGGACTTGGTTGATGGGTCAATCGAATCCCCTGAAAGATAGGCAGATGTGGATCAAAAAACCAAGATCCATCCTGGTCACTGGTCTGGGGCACAAAGTAATTCATCCCAAAAGGCACGCCTGTGTATGGCAGGGTATTTCCCCGAGAGAAGGCATGTTTGCTGGCAGTTCCAAATCGGGTATCGATGCTTTCAAGTAGTGGTTTCATAGTCTTTCCTTTAGCTGTTTTTCTACATTATATCAGAAAAAGAGGGTCTTTAGAAAAGGAGTTTCAAAGATAACTATTTTGTAGAAAAATGACTATCATTTGTGTATGTATTTTCTGTCTCAAAAGCTATATACTGAAAATGAAACTTGTTTGAAAGAGGATACTGCACGATGATTTATTCAAAAGAAATTGTTAGAGAATGGCTAGATGAAGTGGCAGAGAGGGCTAAGGACCATCCAGAGTGGGTGGATGTTTTCGAGCGTTGCTACACCGACACCTTGGACAATACAGTTGAAATCCTAGAAGATGGTTCAACCTTTGTGCTCACAGGAGATATTCCTGCTATGTGGCTTCGGGATTCGACAGCTCAACTCAGACCCTACCTGCATGTGGCTAAAAGAGATGCCCTCCTGCGTCAGACCATTGCAGGTTTGGTCAAACGTCAGATGACCTTGGTACTCAAGGATCCTTATGCCAATTCCTTTAACATTGAGGAAAACTGGAAGGGGCACCACGAGACCGACCACACAGACCTTAATGGCTGGATTTGGGAGCGCAAGTATGAGGTGGACTCGCTTTGCTATCCGTTGCAGTTAGCATATCTCCTTTGGAAAGAGACTGGCGAGACTAGTCAGTTTGATGAGACTTTTGTCGCAGCGACTAAGGAAATCCTCAATCTGTGGACGGTGGAACAGGACCACACCAACTCTCCTTATCGTTTTGTTCGTGATACCGATCGTAAGGAAGACACCTTGGTAAATGATGGCTTTGGACCTGATTTTGCAGTGACAGGTATGACTTGGTCAGCTTTTCGTCCAAGCGATGACTGTTGCCAGTATAGTTACTTGATTCCGTCCAATATGTTTGCAGTTGTTGTTTTGGGGTATGTCCAAGAAATCTTTGCAGTATTAAACCTAGCGGATAGCGAGAGTGTTATCACAGACGCTAATCGTCTTCAGGATGAAATCCAAGAAGGAATTGAAAACTATGCTTACACCACCAACAGCAAGGGCGAAAAGATTTATGCCTTTGAAGTGGATGGCCTAGGAAATGCCAGCATCATGGATGATCCAAATGTACCAAGTCTACTAGCTGCGCCCTATCTGGGCTACTGTTCGGTCGATGATGAAGTGTATCAAGCAACTCGCCGTACCATTCTGAGCCCTGAAAATCCATATTTTTACCAAGGAGAATATGCCAGTGGTCTCGGTAGTTCTCATACCTTCTATCGCTATATCTGGCCAATCGCCCTTTCTATCCAAGGATTGACAACAAGAGATAAGGCAGAGAAGAAATTCTTGCTAGATCAGCT
Organism: Streptococcus pseudopneumoniae; assembly: GCF_001072315.1. Lineage (GTDB taxonomy): Bacteria > Bacillota > Bacilli > Lactobacillales > Streptococcaceae > Streptococcus > Streptococcus pseudopneumoniae_R. The sequence continues at coordinate 12,458 of NZ_JVLI01000205.1, forward strand.
GGTTGCTTGCGATGGGGGCACAGGTGTTATGCACGAAAGCTTCCACGTGGACGACCCAACTCTCTATTCTCGTGAATGGTTCTCTTGGGCTAATATGATGTTCTGTGAGTTGGTCTTGGATTACTTGGATATCCGCTAAGGAACACGCTTTAGCTCAACTGATTCTTGGAAAGAATCACAAATTTACATCCAAAAACGTTAACAATAAAAATTTAAATTTAGAATGAGGTTTTACTTCATGGAAAATGTTGTCGTACATATTATCTCACATAGTCACTGGGACCGTGAGTGGTACTTGCCTTTTGAAAGCCACCGTATGCAGTTGGTGGAATTATTTGACAATCTCTTTGATCTTTTTGAAAATGACCCTGAGTTCAAGAGTTTCCATTTAGATGGACAAACCATTGTCCTTGATGACTACTTGCAAATTCGCCCTGAAAATCGCGACAAAGTTCAACGCTACATCGACCAAGGCAAACTTAAAATTGGTCCCTTTTACATCTTGCAGGATGATTACTTGATTTCAAGTGAAGCCAATGTCCGAAACACCTTGATTGGTCAAGCAGAATGTGCAAAATGGGGCAAATCAACCCAGATTGGTTACTTCCCAGATACCTTTGGAAATATGGGACAAGCTCCTCAAATTCTTCAAAAATCAGGCATTCATGTGGCAGCTTTTGGTCGTGGTGTGAAGCCGATTGGATTTGACAACCAAGTTCTCGAAGATGAGCAGTTTACTTCTCAGTTTTCAGAAATGTATTGGCAGGGTGCGGACGGAAGTCGTGTCCTCGGGATTCTCTTTGCCAACTGGTACAGTAATGGGAATGAAATTCCAGTTGATAAAGACGAGGCCTTGACCTTCTGGAAACAAAAACTGGCAGACGTGCGTGACTATGCTTCAACCAACCAGTGGTTGATGATGAACGGCTGTGACCATCAACCTGTGCAGAAAAATTTGAGTGAAGCCATTCGTGTGGCAAATGAACTCTTTCCAGATGTAAACTTTGTTCATAGTTCTTTTGATGAATATGTCCAAGCCGTGGAAAGTGCCCTACCAGAGCAGTTATCAACGGTTACAGGCGAGTTGACCAGTCAGGAAACAGATGGCTGGTACACGCTTGCCAACACTTCTTCATCCCGCATTTACCTCAAACAAGCTTTCCAAGAAAATAGCAACCTCCTAGAGCAAGTTGTAGAACCACTGACTATTATCACTGGGGGTCATAACCACAAGGACCAGTTGACTTATGCTTGGAAAACTCTTTTACAAAATGCGCCACATGATAGCATCTGTGGCTGTAGCGTGGACGAAGTTCACCGTGAGATGGAGACACGTTTTGCCAAGGTCAACCAAGTCGGAAACTTTGTGAAGAGCAATCTTCTTAACGAGTGGAAGGGCAAAATTGCTACAGCTAAGGCTCAAAGTGATTATCTCTTTACTGTTATTAACACAGGATTGCATGATAAGGTTGATACTGTCAGCACAGTGATTGATGTGGCGACTTGTGATTTCAAGGAATTGCACCCAACAGAAGGCTACAAGAAGATGGCTACTCTTACCTTGCCAAGCTACCGTGTAGAGGACTTGGATGGTCGTCCTGTAGAGGCTAAAATCGAAGACCTTGGAGCTAATTTTGAGTATGATTTACCAAAAGACAAGTTCCGCCAAGCTCGTATCGCTCGTCAAGTGCGCGTGACCATTCCAGTTCACCTAGCACCGCTTTCTTGGACAACCTTCCAATTGCTGGAAGGAGAACAAGAACACCGTGAGGGTATTTACCAAAACGGAGTGATTGATACGCCATTTGTAACGGTGAGTGTAGATGACAATATCACAGTTTATGACAAGACAACTCACGAAGCCTACGAAGACTTTATCCGCTTCGAAGACCGTGGGGACATCGGAAACGAGTATATCTATTTCCAACCAAAAGGAACAGAGCCAATCTATGCAGAGCTTAAGGGTTATGAGGTCTTGGAAAACACAGCTCGCTACGCTAAGATTTTGCTCAAACATGAATTGACCGTGCCTGTCAGTGCAGATGAAAAGCTAGAAGAAGAGCAAAGAGGCATCATCGAGTTTATGAAGCGTGAAGCAGGACGTTCAGAAGAGTTGACAAGTATTCTTCTTGAAACAGAGATGACGGTCTTTGTTGATAATCCACAAATTCGTTGCAAGACTCGCTTTACCAACACTGCCAAAGACCACCGTATCCGTCTTTTGGTTAAGACTCATAACACGCGTCCAAGCAACGATTCTGAAAGCATCTATGAGGTGGTGACACGACCAAACAAACCAGCTGCTTCTTGGGAAAATCCTGAAAATCCTCAACACCAACAAGCCTTTGTCAGTCTGTATGACGATGAAAAAGGGGTGACTGTATCCAACAAAGGATTGAATGAATACGAAATCCTTGGGGACGACACTATTGCAGTGACGATTTTGCGTGCATCAGGTGAGTTGGGTGACTGGGGTTACTTCCCAACACCAGAAGCCCAATGCTTGCGTGAGTTTGAAGTCGAGTTTGCGCTTGAATGCCACCAAGCCCAAGAACGCTTCTCAGCTTTCCGTCGTGCTAAAGCCTTGCAGACACCATTCACATCTCTTCAAGTTGCAAAACAAGAGGGTAGCGTGGCTGCGACTGGTAGCCTCTTGAGCCATTCTGTTCTCAGCATACCGCAAATCTGTCCAACAGCCTTTAAGGTAGCTGAAAATGAAGAAGGCTATGTCCTTCGTTACTACAATATGTGTAGTGAAAATGTACATGTACCAGAAAGTCAACATCTCTTCCTTGACCTGCTTGAACGACCATATTCAGTTCATAGAGGCCTCATTTCACCACAAGAGATTCGTACAGAATTCATCAAAAAAGAAGAAATTTAATTTCAAAAAGTAAACATAAAAAGAAAGGAGGGGCGAAAAAGTAAGAACTAACTGCTGATTCGCCTCTTTTTATGGTAAAAACAATGACCATTGCAACGATTGATATCGGAGGGACTGGAATTAAGTTTGCCAGTCTGACTCCTGATGGGAAAATATTGGATAAGGAAAGCAATCCAACGCCAGAAAGTTTGGAGGATTTACTAGCTTGGCTAGATCAGCGCTTGTCAGAACAGGATTACAGCGGGATTGCTATGAGCGTTCCAGGCGCGGTCAATCAAGAAACTGGTGTGATTGATGGCTTCAGTGCCGTTCCTTATATCCACGGCTTTTCTTGGTATGAAGCCCTTGCCCATCATCAGCTACCTGTCCATCTGGAAAATGATGCCAACTGCGTTGGACTCAGTGAACTACTAGCTCATTCAGAGCTTGAAAATGCAGCATGCGTCGTGATTGGGACAGGGATTGGCGGAGCCATGATTATCAATGGCAGACTTTACCGAGGTCGCCACGGCCTGGGTGGAGAATTTGGCTATATGACAACCCTTGCCCCTGCTGAAAAGCTCAACAACTGGTCGCAACTAGCGTCAACTGGCAATATGGTGAGATACGTGATTGAAAAATCTGGTCAGACTGACTGGGACGGCCGCAAGATTTACCAAGAAGCCGCAGCTGGGAATGCTCTTTGCCAAGAAGCCATTGAGCGCATGAACCGCAATCTGGCGCAAGGCTTGCTCAATATCCAGTATCTCATCGATCCAGATGTCATCAGTCTGGGAGGCTCTATCAGTCAAAATCCAGATTTTATTCAAGGTGTCAAGAAGGCTGTTGAAGACTTTGTCGATGCCTACGAAGAATACACGGTTGCACCCGTTATCCAAGCCTGCACCTATCATGCAGATGCCAATCTCTACGGTGCCCTTGTCAACTGGTTACAGGAGGAAAATCAATGGTAAGATTTACAGGAATTAGCAGTAAACAACATCAAGCTATAGAGTTGCTTCAAAAGCACATTTCTTTACCAGATGTAGAGGTAGCTGTCGCTCAGTCTGACCAAGCCTCTATCTCTATCAAGGGTGAGGGTGGCCACTATCAATTAACTTACCGCAAACCCCACCAACTTTATCGTGCCTTGTCCCTGTTGGTAACAGCTCTAGCAGAAGGTGACAAGGTAAAGATTGAAGAACAAGCAGCTTATGAAGATTTAGCTTATATGGCAGACTGTTCTCGAAATGCGGTGCTGAATGTGGCTTCTGCTAAGCAGATGATTGAGATCTTGGCTCTCATGGGATACTCAACCTTTGAGCTTTACATGGAAGACACCTACCAGATTGAAGGACAGCCTTACTTTGGCTATTTCCGTGGGGCTTATTCGGCTGAGGAGTTGCAGGAAATCGAAGCCTATGCCCAGCAGTTTGACATGACCTTTGTGCCCTGCATCCAGACCTTGGCCCACTTGTCAGCCTTTGTCAAATGGGGTGTCAAGGAAGTGCAGGAACTCCGTGATGTGGAGGATATTCTCCTCATTGGCGAAGAAAAAGTTTATGACCTGATTGATGGCATGTTTGTCACCCTGTCTAAGCTACAAACTCGCAAGGTCAATATCGGGATGGACGAAGCCCACTTGGTTGGCTTGGGACGTTACTTGATATTGAACGGTGTGGTGGATCGTAGTCTCCTCATGTGCCAACACTTGGAGCGCGTGCTGGATATTGCTGACAAATATGGTTTCCACTGCCAGATGTGGAGCGATATGTTCTTTAAACTTATGTCAGCGGATGGCCAGTACGACCGTGATGTGGAAATTCCAGAAGACACTCGTGTCTACCTAGACCGTCTCAAAGACCGTGTGACCTTGGTTTACTGGGACTATTATCAGGATAGCGAGGAAAAATACAATCGCAATTTCCGCAACCACCACAAGATTAGCCATGACCTTGCATTTGCAGGGGGAGCTTGGAAGTGGATTGGCTTTACACCTCACAACCATTTTAGCCGTCTAGTGGCTATCGAGGCTAATAAAGCCTGCCGTGTCAATGACATCAAAGAAGTCATCGTAACGGGTTGGGGGGACAATGGTGGGGAAACAGCCCAATTCTCTATCCTACCAAGCCTGCAAATCTGGGCAGAACTCAGCTACCGCAATGACCTAGACAGTTTGTCTGCTCACTTCAAGACCAATACAGGTCTATCCGTTGAGGATTTCATGCAGATCGACCTAGCCAACCTCTTGCCAGATTTACCAGGCAATCTCAGTGGCATCAACCCTAACCGCTATGTCTTTTATCAGGATGTTCTCTGTCCAATTCTTGACCAGCACATGACACCTGAACAGGACAAACCGCACTTCGCCCAGGCTGCTGAGACGCTTGCTGACATTAAAGAGACAGCTGGGAACTATGCCTATCTTTTTGAAACTCAGGCTCAGTTGAACCAGATTTTAAGCAGTAAAGTCGATGTGGGACGACGTATTCGTAAAGCCTATCAAGAAGGTGATAAAGAAAGCCTGCAAGAAATCGTCAGACAAGAATTACCAGAACTCAGAAGCCAAATCGAACACTTCCATGCCCTCTTTAGCTATCAATGGTTGAAAGAAAATAAGGTCTTTGGCTTGGATACAGTTGATATCCGTATGGGCGGGCTCTTGCAACGCATCAAGCGAGCAGAAAGCCGTATCGAGGCTTATCTGGCAGGTCAACTTGACCGTATCGATGAATTAGAAGTGGAAATCTTACCATTTACTGACTTCTACGCAGACAAGGATTTCGCAGCTACAACAGCCAACCAGTGGCATACCATTGCGACATCTTCAACCATTTACACGACCTAAAAACAAGAACACTGTGCTCTTACTCAGAGTGTTTCGCGTGAAACATTCCTTTCTTCAAAAGTACTCCACATAAAATAATTTGTGGAGTTTTTTCTATAATTAGTAGTTTAACCTAACCTTCAAATAGGAGTATACTAATAATGTAATCGTTATCAAAAGTCTAAAAAGGAATTTTTAGATGGATATCAAAATAAAAAAGGGAGGAAATTATGAATAAGTTTTCAAAAACCTTGAGAGACAACTGGATCTTTCTCTTGATGGTTTTGCCAGGGGCACTCTGGTTGATTCTATTCTTCTACATTCCAGTATTTGGGAACGTGGTTGCCTTTAAAGACTACCACATGACCAGTAATGGATTCATAGATAGCATCGTGAATAGTAAATGGGTCGGACTCGATAATTTCAGATTCTTATTTAGTTCAAAAGACGCCTTTATCATTACTCGAAATACTGTCCTCTACAATCTCGGCTTTATCTTTATCGGTTTGATTGTATCAGTAGGGATTGCCATCATCCTCAGTGAACTCCGTTCTAAGAGAATGGTTAAGATCTTCCAAACTTCCATGTTGTTCCCTTACTTCTTGTCTTGGGTTATCATCAGTTTCTTTACAGATGCCTTCCTAAACATTGACAAAGGGGTCTTCAACCATTTCCTAGAATCTATCGGGATGAAGGAAATCAATTTCTACGCTGACTTGGGTATCTGGCCATATCTCCTACTTTTCCTAGGTATTTGGAAAGGTTTTGGATATAGCAGTGTCATGTACTATGCGACAATCATGGGAATTGATCCAACCTACTACGAAGCAGCAACAGTGGACGGGGCTAGCAAATGGCAACGAATTCGCAATGTAACTATTCCACAGTTGACACCATTGGTAACTGTATTGACCATCCTTGCAGTCGGAAATATCTTCCGTGCAGACTTCGGTCTTTTCTACCAAATCCCCCACAATGCTGGTCAGCTTTATAACGTAACCAACGTCTTGGACGTATATGTTTATAATGGTTTGACTCAGACAGCGGATATCGGGATGGCTTCAGCGGCAGGTCTCTACCAATCAGTTGTCGGCTTGATTCTGGTTATCCTATCAAACTTACTTGCAAGACGAGTTGATCCAAACTCAGCCTTGTTCTAGAAAGGAGGAGAATATGGCAGAAAAGAAAATTAAAAAAGAAAAAATTGATAATGTCGGCATTCACTCCTTCAGTAAGAAAGCAGATATCTTCTTTAGTACCATTTCTGGTTTGGTTGCCCTCTCTTGTATCCTACCCTTCATATTTGTTATTGTTATCTCTGTGACAGATGAAAAGAGTATCCTCCAAAATGGATATAGCTTCTTCCCATCTCAATTTGGATTAGACGGTTTTGAGTTCTTGGCACAATTTAAGGATAAAATTCTCCAAGCCCTCTTCATCTCAGTTTTTGTAACAGTGGTGGGGACTATCACAAACGTTTTTATCACAACAACTTATGCCTACGCCATCTCACGGACAACCTTTAAGTATCGCAGATTCTTTACGATTTTTGCCCTTCTTAGTATGTTGTTCAACGCTGGTTTGGTACCAGGCTATATCGTGGTCACTCGTTTACTTCAACTTGGTGATACAGTTTGGGCCTTGATTGTTCCAATGCTTCTCTCACCATTTAACATCATCTTGATGCGTTCCTTCTTCAAGAAGACCATTCCAGAAGCTATTCTAGAATCCGCTCGTATCGATGGTGCTAGTGAGGCCCGGATTTTCTTCCAAATCTGTTTGCCATTGTCACTACCAGGTATCGCAACCATCACGCTCTTGACAGCACTTGGTTTCTGGAATGACTGGTTCAACGCCCTTCTTTACATCAAGAGTGACAACTTGTATCCATTGCAATATTTGCTCATGCAAATCCAGCAAAATATGGACTACATCGCCAAAGCAGTCGGCCTATCTGGTCAACTGGGAGTTGCTCTTCCAAAAGAAACAGGTCGTATGGCCATGGTTGTGGTCGCAACCCTTCCAATCGCGATTTTGTATCCATTCTTCCAACGCTACTTTGTAAAAGGTTTGACTATCGGTGGTGTGAAAGAATAGTGCTTATTGAGAAGAACATTTCTCATTTCCAAACTTCCCTTGCGTGAAGTTAAGATCATTACATTGTTTATAAGTTTAAAAATAAAAAAGGAGTTTTTGTCATGAAAAACTGGAAAAAATATGCTTTTGTATCTGCTAGTGTAGTCGCTTTGGCTGCTGGTCTCGTTGCTTGTGGAAACCTTTCAGGTAACAAAAAGGCTGCTGACTCAGCTTCAGGTGATAAGACTGTTATCAAAATGTACCAAATCGGTGACAAACCAGATAACTTAGATGAATTGCTAGAAAATGCTAACAAAATCATCGGTGAAAAAGTTGGTGCTAAATTGGATATCCAATACCTTGGCTGGGGTGACTATGATAAGAAAATGTCAGTTATCACATCATCTGGTGAAAACTACGATATCGCCTTTGCATCTAACTATGTTGTAAATGCTCAAAAAGGTGCCTATGCTGACTTGACTGACTTGTATAAGAAAGAAGGAGCAGAGCTTTATAAAGCACTTGACCCAGCTTACATCAAAGGTAACAGCATTAACGGTAAAATTTACGCAGTTCCAGTTGCAGCCAACGTTGCATCATCTCAAAACTTCGCCTTCAACGGAACTCTTCTTGCTAAATACGGTATCGATATTTCAGGTGTCACTTCATATGAAACACTTGAACCAGTCTTGAAACAAATCAAAGAAAAAGCTCCAGATGTAGTGCCATTTGCGGTTACTAAGAACTTCATCCCATCTGATAACTTTGACTACCCAGTTCCAAATGGACTTCCATTCGTTATCGACCTTGAAGGGGACACTACTAAGATCGTAAACCGTTACGAAGTGCCTCGCTTTAAAGAACACTTGAAGACTCTTCACAAATTCTATGAAGCTGGATACATTCCAAAAGACGTAGCAACAAGCGATACTTCATTTGACCTTCAACAAGATACTTGGTTCGTTCGTGAAGAAACAGTAGGACCAGCTGACTACGGTAACAGCTTGCTTTCACGTGTTGCAAACAAAGACATCCAAATCAAACCAATCACTAACTTCATCAAGAAAAACCAAACAACACAAGTTGCTAACTTTGTCATCTCAAACAACTCTAAGAACAAAGAAAAATCAATGGAAGTGTTGAACCTCTTGAACACGAACCCAGAACTCTTGAACGGTCTTGTTTACGGTCCAGAAGGCAAGAACTGGGAAAAAATTTCAGGTAAAGAAAACCGTGTTCGTGTCCTTGATGGCTACAAAGGAAACACTCACATGGGTGGATGGAATACTGGTAACAACTGGATCCTTTACATCAACGAAAACGTTACAGACCAACAAATCGAAGATTCTAAGAAACAATTGGCTGAAGCTAAAGAATCTCCAGCACTTGGATTCATCTTTAACACTGACAATGTGAAATCTGAAATCTCAGCTATCTCTAACACAATGCAACAATTCGATACAGCTATCAACACTGGTACTGTAGACCCAGACAAAGCTATTCCAGAATTGATGGAAAAATTGAAATCTGAAGGTGCCTACGAAAAAGTATTGAACGAAATGCAAAAACAATACGATGAATTCTTGAAAAACAAAAAATAATCAGCTAAATTGATTTCGTGTATTCATTCCTAATTCCTAAAAACTGAATCACTGTTTTCCTCAGACTTATCTGGGGGAGGCAGTGATTTTTTGAAACGAGAGCATAGATATTCATGTTCCTCTTTTCCTTATTTTAACCATTCAGGAAATATTAAGAACCCTCTACAATTTCCAGTCAAATAAATTGCATTCGTTTTCTCAAGCAGGTATACTTATAGTTAGATGAAAAATTCTGAAAATTTAAGAATAGAAAAGAGAACAAATCTTATGGCAAAAGATATTCGTGTCTTACTTTACTACCTTTATACTCCAATTGAAAATGCAGAGCAATTTGCTGCAGACCACTTGGCTTTCTGTAAATCAATCGGCCTTAAAGGTCGTATCCTAGTCGCTGACGAGGGAATTAACGGAACAGTTTCAGGTGACTACGAAACAACTCAAAAATACATGGATTACGTTCACAGCCTTCCAGGTATGGAAGACCTCTGGTTCAAGATTGACGAAGAAAATGAACAGGCCTTCAAGAAGATGTTTGTTCGCTACAAGAAAGAAATTGTCCACCTTGGTTTGGAAGACAATGACTTCGACAACGATATCAACCCACTTGAAACAACAGGTGCTTACTTGTCACCAAAAGAGTTTAAGGAAGCTCTCCTAGACGAAGATACAGTGGTCCTTGATACTCGTAATGACTATGAGTATGACCTTGGACATTTCCGTGGGGCTATCCGTCCAGACATTCGCAACTTCCGTGAGTTGCCACAGTGGGTTCGTGATAACAAGGAAAAATTCATGGACAAGCGCGTCGTGGTTTACTGTACAGGTGGTGTTCGCTGTGAGAAATTCTCAGGCTGGATGGTCCGTGAAGGCTACAAAGATGTTGGTCAATTACACGGAGGAATTGCAACTTACGGTAAAGATCCAGAAGTCCAAGGTGAGCTTTGGGATGGGAAAATGTACGTCTTTGACGAGCGTATTGCCGTAGATGTCAACCATGTCAACCCAACCATCGTAGGGAAAGACTGGTTTGATGGAACACCATGTGAACGTTATGTCAACTGTGGAAATCCATTCTGTAATCGTCGTATCTTGACATCAGAAGAAAATGAAGACAAGTACCTTCGTGGATGCTCACACGAGTGCCGTGTTCACCCACGTAACCGCTATGTTTCAGAAAATGAATTGACACAAGCTGAAGTTGTCGAGCGCCTAGACGCTATCGGTGAAAGCTTGGATCAAGTAGCTACTGTATAAGATTAAACAGTCCTTAGGGGCTGTTTTTCTATGCTTTTTACTCAAAAATCTAAAGTTTGTTTCTGTATCTTTCAGAAAAATAAGGTATACTATATGTAAACGATTTCAAATTAGTTTAGTTATGGTGAAAACATTTTTTATTCCAAATAAACAGAGCATTTTAGGAGAACAGGAAATTTTGACTGCCAAGTCTATCTTGGTCTTGGTGGATGGTTTGGAGTCGCATAGCTATGATGCTATCTATCTATCTCCGTCAGCCTCTTAATCGTCTCGAGTATATCGAGTGTGCGAAAGATGGTTTAGTCTTGTTAAGTTTTGTAATATAAAATTTTAAGAATTGCTTAGTTCAATAAAAAACAGCATAATATAAAAAATATAATATTGTTCGGTAACTAATTATCAGGAGATTTTAAGATGGATATAAAAATAGAAGTAGGTAAAAGAATCCGAATGTTGCGAGAGATGAAACATATCACTCGTGAAACTCTTTGTGATGATGAAACTGAGATAACGGTGCGCCAATTAGCACGGATTGAATCAGGTCAGTCTTCCCCGAGTTTATCCAAGGTAGAGTATATAGCTTACAAACTAGGCTGTCCAATTTCACATATAGTAGATATGGATCATATGATTTTACCCTCCGAGTACTTGATATTAAAGGATAAACTCATTAAGTTTCAAACTTATGGAGATGATGATAGAATCCAAGTTAAGGAAGAGTTGTTTGAAAGAGTTTACGAACACTATTATGACAGTCTACCTGAGGATGAGCAGATTGCAGTTAGTGCCTTACAAGCTAGTTTTGATGTCTTTGTAAGTGAAGATGCAGGTTTTGGCGATGCTTTGCTGGATGAATATTTTGAACAAGTAAAGATAAGGAAAAACTATTCGGTGAATGATTTGCTTCTTATAAAATTGTACTTTGTTTCGTGTTTAGCAAGACCGATTGGGTATAATCATGAACTGTTTTGGATGCTTTCTAAAAAACTTATAAGAGAAACAAATTCATCAGATTTAGAGACAGCTTATATGTTAAAGAGAACAGTGCTTGATTCTTTAGCTGTTCAATGGATGGAAAAATCTTACTCCACTTTTGAGCCTTATGTTAAGGCGATGAACACGCTGATGATTTTATCGCAGGATTTTCAAAACAAGCCAATTGTTGATATGCTAGATGCTATGCGTACCTTATTTCATAAACGGGATAAGGAAAAAGCCATCCGCTTATACGATAGAGCTATTATTTGTGCTCAAGCATTTGGAGACCAAGTATTAGAAGCGCGTATATTGGGAGAAAAAGAAAGAGATTTAAAAACGTTTGAGGAAATGGAGAACTAACATGACATTTTTGTCATGTTTTTTTGTTTTTGAAAGCGCTATACTTTAATCATAAGGAACAAGAGATAAGGAGGAAAGAAAAATGTTTGGATTTGAAGTATTCTTAAGTCTTAGTTTTTGGTTTTCTGGATAGGAGATAGAAATGGAAGATTTTAGTATCTCGCTAGAGACGTTTACACAAACTCGCCACAGTTTGCTGTTTCGAAATAACACGGCGGAGCAAAAGTTGGTACAAATAGAGTTGAATAAGGAACTATTCCGTTTAGCTATTTTAGATGCAGGCGAAGAGCGAGTTTTAATCTTACCAGAAGAATTATCTATTATCGAAAGTTTTAAAATTTCAGAAGTGGAGGACGATCCATGATGTCAAAAAAACATGTTGTAGAGACAATGTTTCTTCTTGTGATAGCATCTTTATTTTTAGCAGGATTTTACTATCAAAACCAGGAATCTCATCATCAAGAAGAAACAGCGCAAGAGCTCCTCTTAAAAAAAGAGGAGGAAATAAAGCAATATATTTCAAAAACTAAAAATACAACATTCAAGAATGCATTGTTAACCTCTAATGAGGGAGAACAGGTTCAACTATCAGATTATAAGTTTAGACCAAAGGTTGTGGTATTCTGGGCTAGTTGGTGTCCTGATTGTCAAAAAGAGCTCCCAATCATTCAGCACCTTTATGATAAATATCAAGATAAAGTTGATTTCTTTATGGTGGATATAGTTGATGGGGAGCGTGAAACAATTGAAACCTCTCATCAATTTTTAATGGATCGGGGTTTTACCTTTCCAGTTTATATAGATCAAGATTTACAAGCTTTTAAGTTTTTTGATGTAAAAGCTATTCCAACTATCTTTATAGTGGATAAAGATGGAATAGTGAAAGAAATTTATGTAGAACAAGGAAGCGAAGAAATGTTATCTAAAGATTTAAAACAGTTAATAAATAACTGAAATGAGAATCTCATTTGGTTATTATAAAAAATTTTTTAAAAGGAGGGTTTTCTGATGAGAAAACTAACTGGACGTGTCAAAAGACACATTGTAGCAGGTCGCTTTTGTATTATAGGTCTTCGATATGGAGTAGGTATATTTTGTTGGGATTAAAAGGAGGGTTAAGTAATGAAAAAACTAAGTAATAAACATAAAAAACACATTGTGGCAGGTCAATTTTGTGCTGTTTCACCACTCGGTATTTATGGAATGCTCACAGGTATTGGGTTCTTCTGTTGGAGTTAATGTAAGCTAAAAATCTCTGGCAGGGTTCATTCCTTGTCAGAGACTTTTTTAATATAATGAACGGAGAGAAACTATGAATCGTGTGATTTTAAGTCTTAAAGATATTGATAAAACATATGGGAAAGAACAGGTTCTACATAATATTTCCTTTGATATTGAGCAAGGGGAAATATGTGGTCTTATCGGTGAAAATGGTGCTGGAAAGACAACCTTAATGAGAATTCTTCTAGGACTAATTCGAGCTGATAAGGGAGAAATCGAGAGTGTTTCGCAGCATAAGATTGGTAGTATTATCGAATCACCTGCCCTCTATCCAAACTTGACTGGACGTCAACACCTGCAATATTATAAAACAAGATTTGGTTTAAAGACAGATATCATAAAAATGTTGGAATTGGTTCACTTGCCTGAACCGTCATGGGATCGAAAAGTAAAAAACTATTCCCTTGGAATGAAGCAAAGACTATCGATAGCAATTGCTCTTTTGGATAATCCAGAGCTTATTATCTTAGATGAACCAGTGAATGGTTTAGATCCTCAAGGGATTTCAGATTTAAGAAAAATGATTTTGAATTTAAGGGATCAGTTGGGAGTTACCTTTTTGATTTCAAGCCATATCCTATCGGAGTTGGAGTTTATAACAGATAAGTATATCATTATGAAAAAGGGAAAAATTCTAAATGTGATGAGTTCAAAAGAGCTAGCAAATGATTTGTCGGAAAAGCTCTTCCTTAAGACGAGTGCTAATCAGATTCTAAAAATGTTTTTAAAAGAAGAGGGCATTGTTCATTTTGAACAGGATGACTATCTGGTTGTGCCAGAAAAGGAAAAATTAATGGCTATCTTGGAATATAGTGTTACTTCAAAACTAGTGATACAGGATATTTATATTAAGAAGGAACGCTTTGAGGACTACTATTTGCGTAATATTATCTGATGATTTAAGAAAGGAGGAGAGTCATGAATTCTCTTAAAGCAGATATGTATAAATTTTACTGGGAAAAAAGAGGAGTACTTCCTAGTTTGTTGATAGGATTATTGATTTTGTTATTCTCCTTATTTTTTAAGTCATCGAATGAAGATGAACCAGCATTTCGAGTATTGATTTCAAATGTGAGTGGTTTTATTCCTTTGCTTTTTATCTCTACTAATTTATTTTTCTGGGGGGAAGATTATAGTTTCCGTACGATTAACATTCTCCTCACAAAAGAAAAACAACGATGGAAGTTATTTTTATATAAAACTTTGGGAGCCTTTTGTTTGTCTTTCCTATATGTAACTATTTTTTATAGTTTAACAGCTCTTGTCTATTTGGAGGGAGACTTGGTGTTGATTGTTTCGACATTTTTACATCAACTACCATACTATTTGGTTATTATCAGTATCTCATTATTAATTTTTCAAATATTTGATAAGGTTTATGAATCATGTATGATTTATATACTCTATATTTTACTGTTTGATAACCTATTGGTTTATGTCCTTCCAAACTCTGGTGAGAGTGTGAGAGACTATTTATTAATGACTTTAAATTTGAAAACTTCCCCTGGAGTAAGTCAATTTACCCTTACGAATGTAGGCTATCCTATATGGGTAAGTATAGCAGTGATTATACTTGCGTTTGTTGTATTCAGTAAAAAAGAATTTAAGTAGGAGTACTAATGATGAAAAAAATAGGAATTGTAATTGGGCTGTTGTTACTGTTTGTAGTGGCTGGAATTTTATTAACCTTAAAACGAGGAGAGACGACAATCAGTGTAAAACAATCGTGGGCTCTTTCTTCTAAAAGTATTAAAACGTTAGAGTTTTATGGTTCAAAGCAAGCAATTGATGTTAAAGTTGTCAAGAGTGAATCAGATGAAACAAGTGTTCAAATAGAAGGAAAAGTTTCCGAAGAATCAGTGAATAACATAACTAAAAACGTTAAAATGAGTTCAGATAGTCTATATATTCCATTTTCACAACATGGCTTTAATTTGGCTTTGAGTTCACAAGGGAAAGACAAGTTATATATAACCATTTCCTTAGGGAAAAATGCAACTTTCGAAAAAATTTTTGTAGATACTCTTGTTGGCGATGTATCTATTACAGTTCCTGAAGACTTTGATGGAATCTATACTTTACATACAAATAATACAGGAGAAGTTTTAAGGGTTCCTACGACAAATCAAACTTCGAATAGCGTCATTGAAGTTGATGGTTATAGTAAGATAAGTGTTGAAAAAGGAGAAAATAATGGTTAGTCACTATAAACAAGCAACTTTGCTGGATTGTGGAATGGCTTGTGTAAAGACAATCATTTCTTACTATTTCCCAAAATTAGAACATTTAGATAGTCTACAATTTGATAACAATAACCACCAAGGACTGTCTTTGTTTGATATAGAAGATATACTAAAAAGCTATGGTATTGATGCGGACTCTTATCAAATTGAGACTCCTAGTTTGTTAAACAATGTATCATTTCCTTATTTACTGGTAGTAGAAAGAGCTAGCTTGCCTCATTATATCGTCGTGTTGGATGGAGACAGTAGTTCATTGATTGTTTCTGATCCTGCAAATGAGGAAATTGAGAAAATTTCAAGATTAGAACTTTTTAGTCAGAGTGTAGGAATTATTTTAATTCCTCAAAAGAATGAGAATGTTAATTCAGAAGATAGAAAAGATATTGTTACGATAAGCTATGCAGATAAGTTATATCATAGATTTCTAGCTTCACTTGGTTGGAAGAGAAAATTGGCAATCTTTTTCTTGGGATTAGCTAAAATTAGTTTACCTATTGCTATTGCTTTTTTACTACAAATAACAATGTCTGGTCTACTTAACATTCAGTTTAGTATTCAACTATTTACCCTAGCTTCAATAATATTAGCTTCATATTTGTATTGGCAGTTCTCTATATTAGAAACGAGATTAAAAGGAAAGATTGAGAATGATTTTTTAAATGATATTCTGTCCTCTTTTTATAAGAACCAATTAAATGATTTTTCTTTAACTAAGAATTATGAGTATGTTAGTAGTTATTTTTGGAATTTGTTGTTATCAGCAACAGGTATTATGCAAAAATTTTACTTAAAGGTACAGCTTTTAGTGTTCTGTTTGCTACTGTTATTGCTATTAAAATTGAATGTTATTATTTTCACAGTTACATGCGTATCTATAGCTATTCTTGGTTTATATGTCAATTTTGAGATGCGAAAAGTTGTAAAAAATCAGCGAGAATTTATTGCTAATAGTTCTAACTTTAGTTCTCTTGTAGAAAATACAATTTATGGTTTGCAAGATATTATAAGTTTCCAAAAATCTAGTGACTTCATCAAAGAATTTGATGAAAGACTCAATGAACTGTTGGGAACGAAACTAGATAGTACACATATTACCAATAGATTATTAGCTTCTACGCAGATATTTATTGGTTTAACTGGTTCATTTTTGCTTGCTACTGTAAATATTATTAGAGATTACGCACATATATCAGAGTATGCAAATAGTATTTTGATTCTATTACTGTTATCCAGCATTTTAAATTCTTTAATTACATCTTGGGTAGCATTGAAAAAAAGTCAATATTCCTTTGAGTTTATTGGACTAGAGGAAGTAGGGATGGAAAGTAATCTTGCTACCATTCCAGTATCTAAAATTGAACAATTGTCATGCCGGAATTTATGTAAAAAATGGGATGAAAGATTGGTGTTTACTAAATTAAATTTTGAGTTCAATAGTGGTGAATTAACCGTTATTACAGGCGGGAATGGAACTGGGAAATCATCTCTTTTGAATATTATTCAGGGATTATCTTCTCCAACAGAGGGTGATATTGTACTGAATGAAATGGAAAGTTTTTCTACTTTAGAGGAGACTAATATTTTAGATTATTTAAGCGTGTATTCATCTGAATTTCATGTATTCCCTGGAAGTGTTTCAAAAAATATTAATTTCACTCTATTTAATAAGGAAAACTATGAATCAAATAATCTTGATAGTCTGAATCTCAATATAGCTCTGAGTCATCAGATTGATGGGAAAGCCACAAATATTTCGCAAGGTCAGAAACAAAAAATTCTACTCATGAGGAGTTTATCGCAAGAAAAGGATATCTATCTATTCGATGAGCCTACAGGAAATTTGGACAGAAATTCAACGGAATTATTTCTAAATGAGGTTGAGAAATTAGTGAACGAGGAAAAGATTGTTATTGTCGTGACTCATGATAAGGATGTTATTGCTAGAGCAAGCAAAGTTATTAATATGGATGAATTTCATTAAAAGTTAAAAAATGGATATTGGTGGTTTCTAATCTTAATTTTACATATAACTAGTTTGCATAAAATGTGGAATAACGAACTTCATAGCAACTTTATCATACTACTGAACTCTAGGAATACAACCCATCTTAGACAAAGATTTTAAAGCATTAGCACAAGAAGAGTAAATCAGAAGCAGGTCAATCGACTTGCTTTTTGGTATAGAAAAATCCTGCCATGGATGACAGGATTGAATCTTAAAGAAAGGCCAAGATACGAAGATAATCTCCAATCAGTGCGACTTCAGCTACAAAGAAGAGGAGGATAATGACTCCGTTCACAAGGACAGACAAGAATAACTGATAAAAGGAGTCGGTTTCACTTGCTTGACTTGGTCTTGTAATAATATGGAGACTAGCAAGCAGAATGATCCCAATGCTAATCACACACAAAAGGGCTGTAAATCGTAGGCTGTCAAAGAAGGCAAAGAAACTAGCAGTAGCAGTGAGGAAGATTGGAATTGCCAAGAGTTGACTATATTGTTGGAGAACCTTTTCTAGCGTCCAGTCCTTTTCTTGGTAGATAAATCGTCTCACAACGAAACTACCCAAGAGGAATGAAAAGAAGAAGAGTGTTGTCGCTACTAGGATAGAGATGATAGAAAAGAGAGTTAAAGGAGCTAGCTGCTCAGGGAAGTGGCTGTTGATAGTTGCTATATGTCCATAGTAGGCTTGTTTGATGTGATAGATACTAAAGAAAAAGGAAGATGCAGAAAACAGAATGAGCAAGAGAAAGGCTGTGTAACTGTGTGTGCTACTTGTTTCAAGCTTGCTTGTAGGAGATTTGATCGCTTCCACTAGCCAAGACCAAAAATCAAGCACTTGCTCTTTCCATTTATCCGTAGATTTTGGAGCTTGGTCGGGGATATAAGGACTTTCTAAGGATTTGCTGATAAGAAGTGGCTCTTTCGTAGTTGTTTTTTGCTGCGGAAGTGCTTCTTGACTCTCTTCAGCTATAGTGACTTTTTCTGTTTCTTTAGAAAGGTCTGGCTCTTCTTCAGTAGAATTAGATGCCTTCTTTTCTTCTATTTCTGTTCTCGCTTCACTGTCTTCAGGCGTTTCAATTGTCTCTTCTTGCTGGCTTTCCAGTTCGACTGCAGCTTGAGAGACTTCCTCCTCTACTTGAGTATTTTTTTCAATTGGTGTATCGAGATCGGCTATCATTTCTTCAGCCTTGTCTGCAATCTCTTGAGCTTGCTCTTCAGGCTTGTTCTTGCTTGTTGTTTTTACAAAATCATTACTTTCAAACCATTCTTGTTTCATGGTAGAACCTCCTTTTTAGTTGGATATACGTTATTGTGGTCGATATAAATAGGTTTGTTAAGGTCTGTTGGCTGTAGTTTCAAGACTAATATAATCTTCAGCCCTAGCTATGAGTTGACCTTTTGTATCAGTTTTTTCAGTTTTGTAAGGGTTACTTAATTCGTTGGGGTGGCGTTGACTCTCGTCTTTCGATAACTGATAAATAGGACCATAGTGACTTGAGAGGTCCAAGTTGATTTCTTGGCTTTCTTTTTGAGTTAGCTTGATACTGAGTTCCTTTTTAGAAGTTAGTTCTACCTTACCATATACTTTAATATTGTCAACGTAGAAGTGGTTCTTTGTTGACTCTAACTGACTATCTGTAAGGTCTGTATCAAAGATATTAATGATATTAGGGGTTGTGAGTTTACTGTTTTTGATACGACTTCCTTCAATTCGGAGGAGATAGCCATTATTGGTATTGAGGGTCGCATTTTCAAGGCTGGCATTGGTGATACTGGTTTGACCGCGATTTGCTGAGATGTTGATTCCTTTTAGACTTCTTCCTTTTGGTAATTGGAGAATAACTTCTTCAAAACGACGAGAGTAGCTGCTTGCGATATGGAGAATCCCGCCAATTCCAGAAGAAAGAAATGGACTTTCAGACAGTTTCTTATCAGTGAGGCTTAAAGTTTTATCGTTCCGATTTGTGATAAGATCATGGTGATTAGAAAGAGATGGATGGTAAGAAATGTGGATTTGATCATCGAAAGAGTCTGTGATGGTCAGTGCGTGTTGATGGAGAGTAATCTCTAGGTTTTCGACTTCCTTGCCAAAGGTCAACTCTTCCATCCGACTATCATAGACAGGCTCCTTGGACATGGCAAGTAGGCTCTTGATCCCGTCAGATTGGATCCCTACAAAGAGCAGGATAAAGCCAATAATGGTAGTCACCACACCAAAAATGAGAAATCCTTTTGTCAATTTACGCATGCTGGTCACCTCTCTTTCCTTTTTTGAGAACAAATTGCACCAGGCGAACAATGAGTAGACCGAAGAAGCGAGCTACATAGGAAATACCTAGTAAGACTAGTGAAGAAGCACCGATAGCCAGTAAACCAGCACCAAAAATCAAGATAAAGGCTGATTTGGCTTGGGCTAGGACAGTGAAACTTTCAACTAAAAATAAGAATCCGCCGATGATACCCAGTATGGAAACCGCAAAGAAAGCCAAGATGACAGTCAAGGCTGCCACAAAGATTGCGAACAGGGACACGAGGATGGCGATTCCCAGAGGAATGCCGATGGGTGCTGCAAGGAGGGCTAACAAGGCGATATGCAAAATTTGTCGGTTATTTTTTTGAGCGGGTGCCTCATTGATTTTTTTATCGAGAAGATTGGAGAGAACTTCGTGGGCCGCTTCTTTGGGAGTTCCTAAACTAGCGATGAGTTCCTCTTCTCCCTCGACTCCAGCATCGTCAAAGAGTTCTCTGAAATAGTCCATGGCTTCGATTTGGTCAGCCTGAGGCAGTTTTTTGAGATAGAGTTCTAGCTGAGTCAGGTATTCAGTTCTTGTCATGGCGGATACTCCCTTCTATGATGCCATTGATGGTGTCTGTATAGAGTGTCCATTCATCTTTTAGGGTCAAGAGTTGCTCTATACCACCATTTGTCAAGGAGTAGTATTTGCGCATGCGACCTTGGAACTCTCTAGAGTAGGTTATCAGAAAGCTATTGCCTTCCAATTTTTTGAGAATGGGATAGAGTGTGGATTCTTTGATATTAGCGATCAGCTTAATGGTCTGGCTAATCTCATAACCATAAGAATCCCCTTTTTCCAGTACGGCCAAGATGAGAAATTCAATCAAGGCAGAGGATGTTGGGAAGTACATGGGAAACCTCCTTTTCTAATGTGTAAGATTTTTATATATAATTTTTCTACACATACATTGTACAACTAAAAGAAAGCCCTGTCAAGAGAAATGTGTAAAATTTTTATATATAAAAAAACTTCTAGGAAAAACTAGAAGTTTAGAGGATCTTATCCGCTCTGTCCACTGTAAAGAGGGCCACAGTCATCAGAATATCGACGAGTAAGAGGGCAGCTACAGCTGGTACCCAAGAGTGGAAAAAGTCAAAACTGTAACCAAAGAGAGTCGGACCAAAGGCTGCTAGGATATAGCCTCCTGTTTGAGATAAACCAGACAATTGGGCTGTCTTTTCAGGGGCGCTTGTCTTGAGTGAAAAGTTGACCATGAGATAAGGGAAGAGGGCGCTTGTTGCGGTTCCGATGAGGAGATGGATGGCAAGCCAGTAAAAGAAATTACCGACTGGGAAAAAGAGCATGGAAATGCCGACCACACCAGCTAGTGAAACCAGAGTGAGCATGAGCTGACGGTTGCGAGTAGATAAGCTGGTTGTCAGGCTTGGAATGGTCATTGAAAAAGGGATGCTAATCAGCGAGAAGATAGATGTCAGCAAGCCAGCTTCGTGGCTGGATAGGCCTGCGTGGATAGCCATGGTAGGTAGCCAGGTCATAGCAGTGTAAAAGAGCAAGGATTGAAAACCTGCAAAGACAATCACTGCCCAGACCTGTTTATTACGCATGACCTTTGTTTGGCTTTTTTGTTTGGTTTGTGGAGCCAGTCTGTGATTGTAGCGGTGATTAGGCAACCAGACCAAAAAAGTTGCTAGACAGAGCAGGGTGAGGAGGATGATAAGGCCTTTCCAAGAACTGGCTTGTGTAATGGGCACAGCTAGATAGGAGGCCAGAGCCGTTGCAATCCCCATAGAGGTTACATATAAGGTGGTCAGAAAACCAATCTTCTTTGGTTGATTGGCTTGGATAAGACTAGGAAGCAGTACATTGATGACTGCGATACTTGCCCCAACCATCAAGGTTCCTAGATAGAGCAGGGGCAGATTGATTAGTCGAATGAGAGAACCGATGGTTAAGAAGAAAAGGCTATAGGTAAAGAGATGCTCCAAGCCGATTTTCTGAGCCAGTCGGGTAGAAAATGGTGAGAAGAGGGTAAACATGAGGAGGGGAAGGCTGGTCAGGATACCAAGCGAACTAACTTCTACTCCCAGCCCTTGCGAAATATCTCCCAAAATAATGGGTAAAACAGTAAAAGGAGTCCGCAAGGAAACACCAATCAGGATAATACCTGGAACAAAAAAGAGTGATTGCTTTTTCATATAATACCTCTTCTAGCTGATTTTAATAACAGCTTATTTTAAGGTTTTTTGACTATAATGTCAAGTAAGGTTTCTGGCTTTCAAGATAAAAATGGGAAAGTCTTGAAAATTATGATAAAATAGTGGAAGGAAATCTATACATTGGAGAAAAACTGTGTCTGAAAAGCAAAAAATCAGCGTATTGATGTCGGTCTATATCAAGGAAAATCCGACATTTTTAAAGGATGCTATTGAGAGTGTTCAAAATCAGACTCTGAAACCGAGCGAGTTGGTTCTGGTTGAGGATGGGCCTTTGACACCTGAGCTCTATCAAGTATTAGACCAGCTTGAAGCTGAGTCTGATATTCCAGTGAAACGCTATCCTCTTGAGCAGAATCAAGGTTTGGGTCTGGCTCTTCGTCAGGGTGTTTTGCAGTGTCAGTATGATATTATTGCCCGTATGGATACGGATGATATAGCAGTTCCAGATCGTTTTGAGAAACAGGTTCAGCTAATGGAGAAGGACAAGCTCGACCTATTAGGTGGACATATTGCAGAGTTTATTGACAATCCTGATGAGATTGTTTCTTACCGTCGTGTTCCAACTCAGCATGCAGATATTGTAGCTTATCAAAGGATGAGAAGTGCCTTTAACCACATGACTGTCATGTTCAAGAAGGACATGGTTCTCAAGGCAGGCAACTATGAGGATGGCCTTTATATGGAGGATGACCTCCTCTGGCTCAATATGATTGCTGCAGGAGCCAAGACTGGAAATCTGGATCAAATCTTGTGTAAGGTTCGTGTCGGAGCAGGGATGTTTGAGCGTCGTGGGGGACTGCGTTACCTCAAACTCTATCGTCAAGCTCGTCAGCGCATGCTGAAGAGAGGGCAAATTTCTTACATGGAGTATGCCAAGAGTGTTTCCATTCAGATGGTTGTTGCTCTTTGTCCAGGATTTGTCCGACAGTTTATTTTTATGAAACTGTTACGAAAAAGCAATTAAAAGATTGTAGCAAATCGTAAGCTTTAGAAAAAGTGTTATAATAACAATATAAATATCCGACTCTTTTAAGGAGGAGTAAATTTCTATGAATAAAAAACTCACAGATTATGTGATTGATCTGGTGGAAATTTTAAATAAACAACAAAAACAGGTTTTCTGGGGAATATTTGATATTTTGAGTATGGTGGTTTCCATCATTGTATCTTATATTTTATTCTACGGATTGATTAATCCAGCACCTGTTGACTACATTATCTATACGAGTTTGGCCTTCCTGTTCTATCAATTGATGATTGGATTTTGGGGGCTGAACGCTAGTATTAGTCGTTACAGCAAGATTACGGATTTCATGAAAATCTTTTTTGGTGTGACTGCTAGCAGTATCTTGTCATATAGTATCTGCTATGCCTTCTTGCCACTTTTTTCAATCCGTTTCATCATTCTCTTTATCTTGTTGAGTACCTTCTTGATTTTATTGCCACGGATTACTTGGCAGTTAATCTACTCTAAACGCAAAAAGGGAAGTGGTGATGGGGAACACCGTCGGACCTTCTTGATTGGAGCTGGTGATGGCGGAGCTCTCTTTATGGATAGTTACCAACATCCAACTAGTGAATTAGAACTTGTCGGTATTTTGGACAAGGATTCTAAGAAAAAGGGCCAAAAACTTGGTGGAATCCCTGTTTTGGGTTCATATGATGATCTGCCTGAATTAGCCAAACGCCATCAAATCGAGCGTGTTATCGTTGCGATTCCGTCGCTTGACCCGTCAGAATATGAACGTATCTTGCAGATGTGTAATAAGCTGGGAGTCAAATGTTACAAGATGCCTAAGGTTGAAACCGTTGTTCAGGGACTTCACCAAGCAGGTACTGGGTTCCAAAAAATTGATATTACGGACCTTTTGGGACGTCAGGAAATTCGTCTTGATGAATCGCGTCTGGGAGCAGAACTGACAGGTAAGACAATCTTAGTCACAGGTGCTGGTGGCTCAATCGGTTCTGAAATCTGTCGCCAAGTTAGTCGCTTCAATCCTGAACGCATTGTCTTGCTCGGTCATGGGGAAAACTCAATCTACCTTGTTTATCATGAATTGATTCGTAAGTTCCAAGGGATTGATTATGTACCTGTGATTGCGGATATTCAAGACTATGACCGCTTGTTGCAAGTCTTTGAGCAGTACAAGCCAGCTATTGTTTATCATGCGGCTGCCCATAAGCACGTTCCTATGATGGAGCGCAATCCAAAAGAAGCCTTCAAAAATAATATTCGTGGAACTTACAATGTTGCTAAGGCTGTTGATGAAGCTAAAGTACCTAAGATGGTTATGATTTCGACAGATAAGGCGGTTAATCCACCAAATGTTATGGGAGCAACCAAGCGCGTGGCGGAGTTGATTGTCACTGGCTTTAACCAACGTAGCCAATCGACCTACTGTGCAGTTCGTTTTGGGAATGTTCTTGGTAGCCGTGGTAGTGTGATTCCAGTCTTTGAACGTCAGATTGCTGAAGGTGGACCTGTAACGGTAACAGACTTCCGAATGACCCGTTATTTTATGACTATTCCAGAAGCTAGCCGTCTGGTTATCCATGCTGGTGCTTACGCCAAGGATGGAGAAGTCTTTATCCTTGATATGGGTAAACCAGTCAAGATTTATGACTTGGCCAAGAAAATGGTCCTTCTAAGTGGACACACCGAAAGCGAAATTCCAATTGTTGAAGTTGGAATCCGCCCAGGCGAAAAACTTTACGAAGAACTCTTGGTTTCGACCGAATTGGTTGATAACCAGGTTATGGATAAGATTTTCGTTGGTAAGGTCAATGTCATGCCTCTAGAAGCTATCGACCAAAAAATTGAAGAGTTCCGAACTCTCAGTGGAGATGAGTTGAAGCAAGCCATTATCGCCTTTGCCAATCAAACCACCCACGTTGAATAAAAAAGAAAAACGCATATTATCAGGTCAGTACAGAAGAACCTTGGTAATATGCGTTTTGTTATGTAGAAACTTGCTCCATTTTCTTCTGAAATGGGGTTGTCGCCCAGTCTATGTTATTGAAAATACGCCAAAACCTCTAATGGTTTGTGGGCGATATAATCAGGTTGATAGTCTAGTAGATCTGCTTGCTCTCCAAATCCCCAAGTGACGGCCAATTTCTGAATGCCTGTTTCTTGAGCCCCCTGCATATCAAACTTGGTATCTCCGATAATGATGGCTTGTTCTGGTGCTAGTTGATGTGTCTGCAAGGCTTGGCGAATGACATCTGCCTTATGGGGTGTTTCAGGGCTGGAACCATAAATACCATCAAAGAAATGAAAGATTCCCAAGTTCTTAGTCATGTCTTGAGCGGTTGGAGTATTCTTTGTAGTGGTGATGTAGAGAGGGTAATTCTTAGATAGTTCTTGAAGCAATTCTACAATCTGAGGGAAAAGTTGAGCTTCATGGATGCCTTTTGCCTTGTAGTAGGAACGGTATATCTGGACAGCCTCAGAAATTTGGTCTTTGGGAAGGCAGGTCGCAAAACTACTTTCGAGAGGTGGTCCCATAAAACCACGAATCGTTTTGGTATCAGGGCTAGGCACCCCGAGTTCCTTAAAGGTATAGGTAAAGGCATTGTGAATCCCGATAGAACTGTCAACGAGGGTTCCATCCAGATCGAAAAAAATCGCTGTGATAGAGGTCATGGTTTCTCCTATTTGATAAACTTATTCTCCGAAAATTTCTTTTTGGAGGCGACGACCAGTAGGTGTGGCAGCGAGTCCACCTTCAGCTGTTTCACGAAAGGCAGTTGGCATGCTTGCTCCTACTTGATACATGGCATCGATAACCTCATCCACAGGGATTTTAGATTCGATACCTGCCAAGGCCATGTCTGCTGCGATGAAGGCAAAACTAGCTCCCATAGCATTGCGCTTGACGCAGGGAACTTCGACCAAACCGGCAACAGGGTCACAGATGAGGCCTAGCATATTTTTAATGACAAAGGCAATGGCCTGGCTGGCCTGATAAGGTGTTCCGCCTGCAGCTAGAGTCAAGGCTGCAGCACTCATAGCAGAGGCCGAACCAACCTCGGCCTGACAGCCACCTTCAGCACCTGAGATAGAGGCATTGTTTGCGATGACTAGTCCAAAGGCACCGGCAGCAAAGAGGAAATCCAGCTGTTGTTCGTGATTGAGGTCTAATTTTTCAATCGCAGCAGTTAGAACGGAAGGCAGACAGCCAGCACTTCCTGCGGTCGGAGTGGCACAAACCAAGCCCATTTTAGCATTGTGTTCATTGACTGCGATGGCATTTCGGGCAGCAGAGAGAATCGTGTAATCTGACAGAGTTTTTCCGTTTTTAATGTAGTGATCCAATTTTGCAGCATCTCCACCTGTCAGGCCACTACGAGATTTATTTTCATTGAGGCCAAGTTGGACAGAGGCTTTCATGACTTCCAGATTGCGTTCCATGAGAAGGAAGACTTCTTCACGTTCGCGACCGGTCAATTCAAACTCTGTTGTAATCATTAGTTCTGCGACATTTCCTTGAAAGTCCAGATCTGCTTGCTCGACCAATTCTTTGATAGAATAAAACATGCTTCCTCCTATTTAAAAAAATTGACATTGTGGAGATGAGGGATTTTTCGAATTTCTTCGATGGCCTCATCACAGTTGCGACTGTCGACTTCGATAATCATAATAGCTTTTTCACCAGCTTTTTCACGAGTAACATTCATCTGGGCGATATTGATACCATAGCGTGAAAGGGCCTCTGTTACGAGGGCAATCATACCTGGAATATCTTGATGAACGATGATGATAGTCGGTGTATTCATATTGAGAGAGACGGCAAAGCCATTGAGTTCGGTGACCTGAATGTTCCCTCCTCCGATAGAAATACCAGTCACGCTGATGGTTTTATGGGCATTTTTAACGGTAATTTTAGTGGTGTTTGGGTGAGGGGCATTGCTGTCTTTCTGAATGGTCCAGACAATCTTGATGCCACGTTTGTGGGCAATCTCCAGACTGTTTGGGATTTCAGGATCATCTGTATCCATGCCTAAAATACCTGCAACAAGGGCTAGGTCTGTTCCGTGACCACGATAGGTTTTGGCAAATGAGTTAAAAAGTTGGAATTCGACTTCTGTCGGAGTATCATCAAAAATGGAAGAGACAATCTTCCCAATACGGACAGCACCAGCGGTATGACTACTAGATGGGCCAATCATAACTGGTCCGATGATATCAAAGACAGATTGAAAACGAAGTGATTTCATCAGTTTCCCCTTATAAAAATTCTTATCTCTATTATATCAAAGAATAAAGGTCTTGGCTTTAATTGTAGATGAAAACCTTTCTAATACCTTAAATAGCATAAAAATAGTATCTTTTATGACAAAAAATACCTTATTTAGGGAAATAAAAAATAATTTTGTAATATTTCTACATAAAAGTGTCAAGAAACAGTAATATTTAAAGGGTATGATAGAACTATAGAAAGAAGGAGAATTTTCAAATATGAAATCAACAACTAAAAAGATTAAAACAACTCTTGCAGGAGTAGCTGCCTTGTTTGCAGTATTTGCTCCATCATTTGTATCTGCTCAAGAATCATCAACTTACACTGTTAAAGAAGGTGATACACTTTCAGAAATCGCTGAAACTCACAACACAACAGTTGAGAAATTGGCAGAAAACAACCACATTGATAACATCCATATGATTTATGTTGGTCAAGAGTTGGTTATCGACGGTCCATCAGCGCCAGTAGCACCAGCTTCAACGACTTATGAAGCTCCAGCTGCCCAAGATGAAGCTGTTTCAGCTCCAGCAGCAGAAACTACAGAGGTGGCAGAAGAAGAAACTCCAGTAGCAAGCGCCCCAGTAGCAGAAGAAACGGTTGCTTCAACTGTAAGCGGATCTGAAGCAGAAGCCAAAGAATGGATCGCTCAAAAAGAATCAGGCGGTAGCTACACAGCTACAAACGGACGTTACATCGGACGCTACCAATTGACAGATTCATACTTGAACGGTGACTACTCAGCTGAAAACCAAGAACGTGTAGCAGATGCCTACGTTGCAGGACGTTACGGTTCATGGACAGCCGCTAAAAACTTCTGGCTTAACAACGGCTGGTATTAAGAAAATATAGAAAAGGAAGTCTCAATGGCTTTCTTTTTTGTTTACAAAGATGTTAACTTCACGCTCTAGCTCTGTTAGTAAGTGCTCATCTTCTACTAGTTTAGCTAAGGAGAGTCCATTCTCTATTAACTGAGCATCATTAGCACAAATGCCGATACGAATATAGGCAAACGCAAGTGTATCATACTGTTTGCTTGCTTTTGCCTCCTCTAAGAGAGTGTAGCAAAGCTGTTTGCAAAGCAACTTATCACCATTGTAAAGATAAAGAGTTGAGAGATTCAGAAGTAACATCATACGAAGCTGAAAGATAGAACTATAGTGTTTATAAACCTCTAGTCGTTCGAGAATTTTTCCGGTAATCTGATGAATATACTCTATAGGAAAAGCAAAGAGAATGGTATTAAGGACTTTGAGGTCGCTCTCATACCAAGTATCTTGTTTCTCAATCTTATCCCATAATCTATTTACAATGTTGTCAACCTTACTTGACAATTTTTCTATCCCATTTTCACGGATGTAGATAACGATTTCGAGCATATCTTGTAACTGCTGGATGGGGAAATCATGATGTGTTTTTAGATAATGTTGACATTTTTTGAGTAATTTACTTAAGTCGCTCGTACCACTAATAGAAGCCATTTTTAGAAAAGTCTGCATGATAGTTGATCGTTCACTTGGGTGGTAGAGATGGCAAATATAGTCAAACTCTTCAAAACTCATATTGATTTGACGGAGAAGAAACTCCATATTTTCATATTTAGGAGTTGCCTTACCACTTTCAATCTTTGATAGGCTGGTTCTTGAGAGAACATTTCCACAGACCTCTTCTTGAGTCAAGCCTTTTGACTCGCGTATTTCTTTATAGATCTTTCCGAAATCATAACGCATAATTTTCTCCTTTTCGTGAAAAAAGTTAACAAATAATAAAATCCAATTAAAAATATTGTATCATAGTAATATAAAAAGTAGAAAATAAAAGTAAAATAAGCTTGATGTAATTTTAGAATGAGCTTAATGACTATAATGATGTAGCTAGAAAAGGGGTGGAAAAATGTTTAAAAATAAGGAGCTTTTTAGAGTAGTCATGATATTTGTGATAGGAATCATCCTCATTTTAATGACACCAGTCTTATTTAAAGTTGTGATGGAACTATTTTCAAAATAAACACGACTCTGTTTTAGGCAGAGGTGTGAATCAGGAGGTTAAGTGATGAACTACAATTTAAAATATCTTTTATCAGGAATATTTGTCCTAGTCTTTATAGGTTTCCTAGTCTGGATGCGTTATTTTAATCAGAAGAAGGAAGAAGCGCATTCGGATGTGTCTTTTGAAGCGAGGTTAGATAGTGAGGTCAAGGCCTTATATAAACAACTAGGATTGGGTGAGGAGCCTCAGTATTTCTTAGCGTATCGCTACCTACATCCTTGGTTTGATTTGGCTATTTTACCACCAACAGTTGAAATTTTCTTAACTAAAATAGCGCTGGTGATGGTAACTCCAGATGAACTACTGATAAGAAATATTGGGAATGGGATGACTTTCACAAGTGAGCATCATCGTGATTTGCGACAAGGACTTATCCGCATTCCAAAATCAGAGATAAAAGAATTTGAGATTCGCAACTGGAAAAAAGTTTTTATATTGGGCGATTTTTTGACAATTAAAACAAGCCAACATAGCTATTATTTACAGGTTAGAGATGATGGACTTCAAAGAGGAAGTCTCTCTACCAAACATTTCTCCGACTTGAAACGACAAGATTTTCTCGGGTTATTGACAGATAAACGGACATTTTGATTGACAATTGCCCTAACAGCTTATTGTAAACTTTGCAAATAAGCTGTGAATACTAGAATCCATTCAGAAAGGCAATTCCTATGAAAAATAAAATTTTAATCATTGTTTATATTTTAGCCTCGCTAATCATCAGTTTTATAATCTTTTCACTTTTACATATTGCTTTTAAATGGTGGACAACTTTGGCTATAAGTGCAGGATTTATTTACACCTACTTAAAATTTAGTAAAAAATAAAAAGTACCTGCACCTATCTCGCTTTCGTCTCTTCACGGGAGGTATCTCTATGAAAAAAATCAGTCATCTCTGTATGATCCTGCTCTTGCTGTGTACTACGTTTTTTGTCCTGAATGTAAATGTTACACGAGAAATAGTGCGGATTCAGGAGATGGGCAAGACAACTTATTCATTTGACTTGTACTTGAAAGATGTCACTAAACCGACAGAAACGATTCTCCAATTTTTTGAAGAGGTTGCAAATCAAGACAAGGTCTCTATTATCAAAGTAGATAATGGCGATGAAGCCGTCAAGGCTGGTGTTTTTAATAAGGAAACCTTCCCCTATCAGGAGTTCGGTCTGACTTCTCTTGATTTTTCAAAGAATGAGAAGGGAGTCTACAGCAACCAGGATCTTCCCAATAATCTAGGAACCATTCCCACCTTTTTAAAGGTGAAACTCATTCGACTCCAGACCTTCCAATCTTATATTGAGGATAAATCCCATACTGTAAATGGGCGCTACATGATTACCTCCAGCAAAGAGATAGATCGTGATACCATTCTACAAAAGTGGAGTGATTTTTTCCAGATAGATAAGACGATTTTGTTAGAACCCACTTACCGAAGTCAGGTTGGAGTGCTAAATCAAGAGTTGTTACTATCTATCATTATCTTTATCTTGGCAATCTTGCTTGTGATTTTAATGACAGTTTATCAGCCGATGATGGAGATGAAACGAGTGGGGGTTCAAAAGTTACTTGGTTTCCAAAGCAGGGCGATTTTAGCTGGTTTTGTAAAGACTAATTTTTATCTTCTCTTGGGTGGAAGTCTTATCATTGACTTGGGACTATTTTTAGTGCTGGACTACAGACCAAAACTTCTGTTCCCAAGTTTACTCTTATCCCAATTTCTGCTTTTACAGTTGTATTTGTTCATCAGTTGGCTGACCTACCTGATGATTCAGAAAATGACAGTCAGCTCCATGTTGAAGGGTTTTTCATCTGTCAAACTTGGTCTCATCTTCAATTATGTGATGAAAATAGGGACAACTATTTTACTGACAGCCTTACTGATTGGGGTGGGCAGAAGTCTAGAACAAGAAAACAAAGAACTTGCTTATCAGCAACAGTGGGTAAGCCAAGGAAATTACCTGACCTTGGAAACCTTCAAACTCAATGATAACCTGTGGCAAGAAGAGCTAGCAGGTTCAGGGAAATCTACAGATTATTTCTACCAATTTTATCAAGACTTGCTAGCAAAAACACAAGTAAACTATGTGCGAAGTACGAGTCTTCCTATCAAACCAGTCATCAAAGCTGAACAAGTGCAGCACTACCAACTGCCTGATAAGGTAGATGTTTACTATGCAAACCGTCAATTTTTAGAGAGCAAGGGATTCAAGTTACCAGATACCAGCACTAAAAAGGTGATTTTGTTGCCAATCAGTGACAAAGGACAAGAAGGCAAGAATCAGTTCTTGGGAAAATCCATCGCCTATCTTTCTATGAGGTATGAAGATCAGCAAAAGCAAACAATAGAAGATATGGATGTAGAAATTGCCTACTATGAAGGAGATTGGTCTTTCTTCCCTTATAATAATGAGCGAAAGGAAAATCTCCACAATCCAATCATTAGTCTGGTCAATGATTCTGATATGATGTGGGATGAGAAAGCCTCCCTGTCAACAACTGGCTTAAATAATCCGATTAAAATTGAAAATACGGTTCAACATCAAAAAGAGATTACAGAGTTAGTTGAGAAATTGTCAGATGGAAATTATTTAAAATTTTCATCGATTCAAGCAATTCAAGAGGGGATAGTTGATACCTATCGGGATTCTGTTCGTAATTTTAACGTTCTTTTTGCCTTATTTGCTCTTCTCAGTATGATTGTCTCCTACTTTTTACTCGTTACTACTTTCTTGTTGAAGCGCAGGGATATCATTACCAAGAAGTTTATGGGGTGGAAACTGGTCGATCGCTACCGTCCTCTCCTCGTTCTGCTCTTGCTGGGCTATAGTCTCCCTCTTCTAGTCTTGATTTTCTTTGCCCATGCGCTCTTGCCACTCCTGCTGTTTGCAGGCTTTACATGTTTGGATATACTATTTGTGCTAGCCTTGGCTTCTAGGATGGAGAAAAGAAGTCTAGTAGAGTTATTGAAAGGGGGCATCTTATGATTGAGTTAGAAAATATTGCCAAAACCATTGGAGGAAAAGTGATTTTGGATAACTTATCTCTCAGGATTGAGCAGGGAGAGTTGGTTGCCATCGTTGGAAAAAGTGGTAGTGGTAAGTCGACCTTGTTAAATTTATTAGGTTTGATAGATGGTGATTATAGCGGACGGTATGAGATTTTTGGTCAGACAAATCTAGCAGTCAATTCTGCTAAGTCACAAACAATAATCCGTGAACATATCTCTTATCTTTTTCAAAATTTTGCCCTGATTGATGATGAAACGGTCGAGTACAATCTCATGCTGGCACTGAAATATGTGAAATTGTCCAAGAAAGACAAGCTCAAAAAGGTGGAAGAGATTTTAGAGAGAGTAGGTTTGTCAGCTACTTTGCATCAAAAGGTCTCCGAGTTATCTGGTGGGGAGCAACAACGAATTGCAGTTGCTAGAGCCATCTTAAAACCCAGCCAGCTGATTTTAGCCGATGAACCTACAGGTTCGCTGGATCCTGAAAATAGAGATTTGGTCTTGAAATTTCTCTTAGAGATGAATCGAGAAGGGAAAACAGTTATTATTGTGACCCACGATGCTTATGTAGCCCAACAATGTCATCGTATCATTGAATTGGGCAAGGGGGAATGAGTTAGCTCTGCTTATTTTGACTGACTGAATACTCATGTTTTTCAGAGATAAATAGCATAAATACGCCTAGGAATGACATTTTTATGTAGTATTTCTAGGTTTTTTTGTTTCAAATTGAAAATTTTTTCAATTTAGGCTTGACAAACGATGAGTATAGGAGTATTATTTATACAACCAAAAAGAATAAACATAAAGGAGGCTTTGTTATGAATAAGATGAAGAAGGTGTTGATGACGATGTTTGGTTTAGTGATGCTCCCCCTACTATTTGCTTGTAGTAACAATCAATCGGCTGGAATTGAAGCCATCAAGTCCAAAGGAAAATTGGTTGTAGCCCTCAATCCAGATTTTGCTCCATTTGAATACCAAAAAGTGGTTGATGGGAAAAATCAGATTGTGGGTTCAGATATCGAATTAGCCAAGGCTATCGCAACAGAACTAGGTGTCGAATTGGAACTATCTCCCATGAGTTTTGACAATGTACTGGCTAGTGTTCAATCAGGAAAAGCTGACCTTGCCATATCTGGTGTTTCTAAGACAGATGAACGGAGCAAGGTGTTCGATTTTTCAACTCCCTACTATACTTCAAAAAATAAGCTCATTGTCAAAAAATCTGACTTGGCCACTTATCAGTCTGTCAACGACTTAGCGCAGAAAAAGGTCGGAGCGCAGAAAGGTTCGATTCAAGAAACGATGGCGAAAGATTTGCTACAAAATTCTTCCCTTGTATCTCTGCCTAAAAATGGGAATTTAATTACAGATTTAAAATCAGGACAAGTGGATGCCGTTATCTTTGAAGAACCAGTTGCCAAGGGATTTGTGGAAAATAATCCTGATTTAGCAATCGCAGACCTCAATTTTGAAAAAGAGCAAGATGATTCCTACGCGGTAGCCATGAAAAAAGATAGCAAGGAATTGAAAGAGGCAGTCGATAAAATCATTCAAAAGTTGAAGGAGTCTGGAGAATTAGACAAACTCATTGAGGATGCCTTTAAAGCGTCCATTGAAAAATAGAAAGAAGGAAAAGAACATGAGTAAAGAAAAAGTAATTTTGGCCTATTCTGGCGGTTTAGACACATCAGTTGCTATTACCTGGTTAAAGAAAGACTATGATGTTGTTGCAGTTTGTATGGATGTGGGTGAGGGGAAAGACTTGGATTTCATCCATGATAAGGCTCTCAAGGTTGGGGCAGTCGAATCTTATGTCATTGATGTTAAGGACGAATTTGCTACAGATTATGTGCTAGTGGCTCTTCAGTCACATGCCTACTATGAACAAAAGTACCCCTTGGTATCTGCCTTGAGCCGCCCTCTGATTTCTAAAAAATTGGTTGAAATCGCGCATCAGACAGGAGCGACTACAATTGCTCATGGTTGTACAGGTAAGGGGAATGACCAAGTACGTTTTGAAGTATCGATTGCAGCCTTGGATCCCAATTTAAAAGTGATTGCGCCAGTTCGTGAATGGAAATGGTCTCGGGAGGAAGAAATTCATTATGCCAAGGAAAATGGGGTGCCTGTTCCTGCTGACCTTGACAATCCCTACTCTGTCGACCAAAATCTTTGGGGACGTGCCAATGAGTGTGGTATTTTGGAAAATCCATGGAATCAGGCTCCAGAAGAAGCCTTTGGCATCACAACTTCTCCAGAGCAAGCTCCAGATACGCCAGAATACATTGAGATTGAGTTTAGTGAAGGTGTTCCAGTTTCCCTCAATGGAGAAGGGCTAAAATTGGCAGATTTAATTCAAAAACTCAATGAAATAGCTGGAAAACATGGGGTCGGACGGATTGACCACGTGGAAAATCGCTTGGTGGGGATTAAATCAAGAGAAATCTATGAGTGTCCAGGTGCAGTGACTCTGCTGACAGCTCATAAGGAAATTGAGGATTTGACGCTTGTGAGAGAAGTGGCTCATTTTAAACCAATCATAGAAAATGAATTATCAAATCTCATTTATAATGCTTTGTGGTTTAGTCCGGCTACACAAGCCTTGATTGCTTATATTAAAGAGACCCAAAAAGTTGTCAATGGGACTGCAAAAGTTAAACTCTATAAGGGGAGCGCTCAGGTCGTGGCTCGGAAATCACCAAATTCACTTTATGATGAAAATTTGGCGACTTATACCAGTGCGGATACCTTTGACCAAGATGCAGCTGTTGGCTTTATTAAGTTGTGGGGTCTTCCAACCAAGGTTCATTCTGAGGTTCAAAAAAGCGCCAAATAGGACGATTGGATAGAGAGGTGGATGTGATATGGCTAAGAATACAAAATTATGGGGTGGTCGCTTTGAAGGTACTGTCGAAGACTGGGTAGAGCGCTTTGGTGCGAGTATATCTTTTGACCAGAAATTAGCTAAATTTGATGTGATTGGTTCTTTAGCCCACGTTCAGATGTTGGGTCAGACGGGCATTTTGAGTTTGAATGAGTCAGAAAAGATCCAAGCAGGCTTGAAAGAGCTTTTAGAAGAGCTAGAGGCAGGCCAACTTGACTTTGATATTGCAAACGAAGATATTCATATGAATATGGAAGTGTTGCTGACAGAAAAAATCGGTCCCCTTGCAGGGAAGTTACATACAGCTCGTTCTCGAAATGACCAAGTTGCGACAGATATGCACTTGTATCTCAAGGAGCAACTAGGTCATGTCCTAGATAAGCTGACTCATCTCAAGGGTGTTTTATTAGACTTGGCGGAAAATCATGTGGAGACGATCATGCCGGGCTATACCCATCTGCAACATGCCCAGCCTATTAGTTTTGCCCACCACCTGATGGCTTACTACAATATGTTTCAAAGAGACAGTGAACGTTTTGAATTTAACCAGCAGCATACAGACCTATGCCCTCTAGGTGCGGCAGCTTTGGCAGGAACGACTTTCCCCATTGATCGCCAATTATCTAGCGATTTGCTGGAGTTTAAGCAACCTTATACAAATTCTTTGGATGCTGTTAGTGACCGCGATTTTATCTTAGAATTTCTATCCAATGCCAGCATACTCATGATGCATATGAGCCGTTTTTGCGAAGAAATGATCAATTGGTGTAGTTTTGAGTACCAATTCATTACCTTGTCAGATACGTTTACAACAGGTTCCTCTATTATGCCCCAAAAGAAAAATCCAGATATGGCTGAGTTGATTCGAGGAAAGACTGGTAGAGTTTATGGGAATCTGTTTGGACTGTTGACAGTCATGAAGTCCTTGCCTTTAGCTTATAATAAGGATTTGCAAGAGGATAAGGAAGGGATGTTTGATACGGTTGAAACGATTTTAAATTCCCTCGATGTATTGGCAGGTATGTTATCCAGCTTGCAGGTGAACAAGGAAAAAATGCAAGAATCTACCGAGAAGGACTTTTCAAATGCAACTGAGTTAGCAGATTATTTGGCAGGGAAAGGTTTGCCATTTAGAGAAGCTCATGAGGTTGTAGGAAGATTAGTGCTAGACTCTATCAAGTCTGCTAAAAATATTCAAGATTGGACTTTGGAGGAATTGCAAACCTATCATTCCCTCATTGTCGAGGATATTTATGTCTACTTGCAACCTAAAACTGCTGTTCAAAGAAGAAATTCCTTGGGAGGTACAGGATTTGACCAAGTGAAATACCAGATAGAACAAGCTAAGAAAGAGAATGAAGCTAAAAAGTGCTAGATTGATAGGTTCAGAATAAGAGGTTGGTCGATTGACAGCCTCTTTCTTGTCTTCTCCAACCAAGCATGTTATAATGAATACTGCTCAAGCGACCTTCAATCGTGAAGCACACACGACCTTCAATCGTGAATAAACGAATAGATGGGAGACTTACCATGAGTGAGAACTCTAAAACACGTGTTGTCGTGGGGATGAGTGGTGGTGTTGATTCGTCGGTGACGGCTCTTTTGCTCAAGGAGCAGGGCTACGATGTGATCGGTATCTTCATGAAGAACTGGGATGACACAGATGAAAATGGCGTCTGTACGGCGACCGAAGATTATAAGGATGTGGCTGCGGTGGCAGACCAGATTGGTATTCCTTACTACTCTGTCAATTTTGAAAAAGAGTACTGGGACCGCGTTTTCGAGTATTTCCTAGCGGAATACCGTGCAGGACGCACGCCAAATCCAGATGTTATGTGCAACAAGGAAATCAAGTTCAAGGCTTTTTTGGACTATGCCATGACCTTGGGTGCAGACTATGTAGCGACTGGGCATTATGCCCGAGTGGCGCGTGATGAGGATGGCATAGTTCACATGCTTCGTGGCGTGGACAATGGCAAGGATCAGACTTATTTCCTCAGCCAACTTTCGCAAGAACAACTTCAAAAAACCATGTTCCCACTAGGACATTTGGAAAAGCCTGAAGTTCGAAAACTAGCAGAAGAAGCAGGTCTTTCGACTGCTAAGAAGAAAGACTCGACAGGGATTTGCTTTATCGGAGAAAAGAACTTTAAAAACTTTCTCAGCAACTACCTGCCAGCTCAGCCTGGTCGCATGATGACTGTGGATGGTCGCGATATGGGCGAGCATGCAGGTCTTATGTACTATACGATTGGTCAGCGTGGCGGGCTTGGTATCGGTGGGCAACACGGTGGTGACAATGCCCCTTGGTTCGTTGTCGGAAAAGATCTAAGCAAGAATATTCTCTATGTAGGACAAGGATTCTACCATGATTCGCTCATGTCAACTAGTCTAGAAGCCAGTCAAGTCCACTTTACGCGTGAAATGCCAGAAGAGTTTACGCTAGAATGTACGGCTAAATTCCGTTACCGTCAGCCTGATTCTAAGGTGACAGTACATGTCAAAGGAGAAAAGGCAGAGGTCATCTTTGCGGAACCTCAGCGTGCCATCACACCAGGACAGGCAGTTGTCTTTTACGATGGCGAAGAGTGTCTAGGTGGTGGCTTGATTGACAATGCTTATCGAGATGGACAAGTTTGTCAATACATTTAGATTGACAAATTTTCTCAATTTGCTACAATAATAAAAGCAATAGAAATGATGGTCAAAGCTCATGGATGTTGCAGGCTTTTTTGTCCTGCACTTCTTTGGAGTTTTGACTGTTTTTGTGTCGTTTAAGGGAAAGGACAAGAATGATTCAACAAGACTTTCGGACAAAAGTAGGAAATACAGTTTTTGGTGTTCGGGCGACAGCCTTGATTGTCCAAAATCACAAGCTTCTAGTCACCAAAGACAAGGGCAAGTATTACACTATTGGCGGTGCCATTCAAGTCAATGAAAGCACGGAAGACGCGATAGTCCGCGAAGTGAGGGAAGAACTGGGTGTCAAAGCTCAAGCTGGGCAACTAGCTTTCGTGGTTGAAAATCGTTTTGAACAGGACGGTATTTCCTATCACAACGTTGAGTTTCATTATCTGGTGGACTTGCTTGAAGATGCCCCATTGACCATGCAGGAAGATGAGAAAAGGCAGCCCTGTGAATGGATTGACATAGACAAGCTTGAGTGTATCAATCTAGTTCCAGCCTTTTTAAAAACAGCCCTACCAGATTGGGACGGCCAACTAAGACACATTCATCTTGAGAAATAGGAGAGAAATATGATTTATAACTTTACTGAAGAATACGATATTATTGTAATTGGTGCGGGACACGCTGGGGTTGAGGCTTCCCTGGCTGCCAGCCGTATGGGTTGTAAGGTTTTGCTTGCGACTATCAACATTGAAATGCTGGCTTTCATGCCTTGTAACCCCTCTATCGGTGGTTCTGCCAAGGGGATTGTCGTGCGTGAAGTCGATGCCCTCGGTGGCGAGATGGCCAAGACCATTGACAAGACTTACATCCAGATGAAGATGCTTAACACAGGGAAGGGGCCAGCTGTCCGTGCCCTTCGTGCGCAGGCTGATAAGGAACTTTACTCTAAGGAAATGCGCAAGACGGTTGAAAATCAAGAAAATCTGACCCTTCGTCAGACCATGATTGATGAGATTTTGGTGGAAGATGGTAAGGTTGTCGGTGTTCGTACAGCGACCCATCAAGAGTATTCTGCTAAGGCTGTTATCGTGACCACAGGGACCGCCCTCCGTGGGGAAATTATTATTGGAGACCTCAAGTACTCATCAGGTCCTAACCACAGCCTAGCTTCTATTAACCTTGCTGATAATCTCAAGGAATTGGGCCTCGAAATGGGTCGTTTCAAGACAGGAACCCCCCCACGTGTCAAGGCTTCTTCTATCAATTACGATGTGACCGAGATTCAGCCAGGAGACGAAGCGCCTAATCATTTCTCCTACACTTCACGTGATGAGGATTATGTCAAGGATCAGGTGCCATGCTGGTTGACCTATACCAATGGTACCAGTCATGAAATTATCCAAAATAACCTCCACCGTGCGCCTATGTTTACAGGTGTGGTCAAGGGAGTGGGGCCTCGTTACTGTCCGTCAATTGAGGACAAGATTGTGCGCTTTGCGGACAAGGAACGTCACCAACTCTTCCTTGAGCCAGAAGGGCGCAATACTGAGGAAGTCTATGTTCAAGGACTTTCAACCAGTCTGCCTGAGGATGTACAGCGTGAGCTGGTTCATTCTATCAAAGGGTTGGAAAATGCAGAGATGATGCGAACAGGTTATGCCATTGAGTATGACATGGTCTTGCCTCACCAGTTGCGTGCGACTCTGGAAACCAAGAAAATCTCAGGGCTTTTCACTGCTGGTCAAACAAATGGAACATCAGGTTACGAAGAAGCAGCAGGTCAAGGGATTATCGCGGGTATCAATGCGGCTCTGAAAATCCAAGATAAGCCTGAATTGATTTTGAAGCGGAGTGATGGTTATATCGGGGTGATGATTGATGACTTGGTGACCAAGGGAACCATTGAACCCTACCGTCTCTTGACCAGTCGAGCTGAATACCGCCTCATCCTCCGTCATGACAATGCTGATATGCGTTTGACCGAGATGGGACGCGAGATTGGGCTTGTGGACGATGAACGTTGGTCTCGATTTGAAATCAAGAAAAATCAATTTGACAATGAGATGAAGCGCCTAGATAGTATCAAGCTTAAGCCAGTCAAGGAAACCAATGCTAAGGTTGAGGAGATGGGCTTCAAGCCGTTGACAGATGCGGTGACAGCTAAAGAATTTCTTCGCCGTCCAGAAGTTTCTTACCAAGATGTGGTAGCTTTTATAGGACCAGCTGCAGAGGACTTGGATGATAAGATTATCGAATTGATTGAAACAGAAATCAAATACGAAGGCTATATTTCCAAAGCCATGGATCAGGT
Organism: Streptococcus pseudopneumoniae; assembly: GCF_001072315.1. Lineage (GTDB taxonomy): Bacteria > Bacillota > Bacilli > Lactobacillales > Streptococcaceae > Streptococcus > Streptococcus pseudopneumoniae_R. The sequence continues at coordinate 52,551 of NZ_JVLI01000205.1, forward strand.
TGCCAAGATGAAACGTATGGAAGAAAAACGCATTCCAGCCAATATCGATTGGGATGACATTGATTCTATTGCAACCGAAGCTCGTCAGAAGTTCAAACTCATCAATCCAGAAACCATCGGCCAAGCCAGCCGTATTTCGGGAGTAAACCCAGCAGATATTTCTATTTTGATGGTGTATTTGGAAGGTAAAAATCGTAGTATTTCTAAAAATCAAGAAAAGAAAGCATAGAGAAAAACAGCTCCGAAGACGGGGCTGTTTTCTTGCTTTATTCTTCATCTGGTGTGAGGATCATCGGGATAATGATTGGTTCACGTTCTGTATTTTCATAGAGGAAGGGGCGAATAGCGTTGACAATGGCACCATTGACAGATTGCACGCTAGCGTCCTTATTTTTCAGTGCGATACGAATTGCATTGAAGAGGATGCGCTGGCTTTGGCGAATCAAGTCGCCAGACTCTCTCATGTAGACAAAGCCTCGACTGAGGATGTCTGGACCAGACAGAATCATCTGCGATTTGAAGTCAACAGTTGCGACTGCCAGAACGACACCGTCTTCAGATAGATCACGACGATCTTTAAGGACAGCAGCACCGATTTCACCGATACGATTTCCATCAACATAGATATCTTGGGCGTTGAAATGACCTGCAATACGAGCAGAATCTGCAGTAAGGGCAAGCACATCACCATTGCTCATGATAAAGATATTGTCCTTCTCAACACCAGTATCCACTGCTAGTCCAGCGTGGACTTTTTGCATGCGGTATTCACCGTGGACAGGCATGAAGTATTTTGGCTTAATCAAGCGGAGCATGAGTTTTTGCTCTTGCTGGCCACCGTGTCCAGATGTATGGATATTGTTAACCTTACCGTGGATAACTTCGACACCAGCTTCTGAAATGATGTTAATCAGCTTGTTGACGCTAGTAGTGTTTCCAGGGATTGGACTTGAAGAGAAGATAACGGTATCACCTGGTTGGAGTTGTACCTGACGGTGAGTTCCGTTGGCGATACGAGAGAGGGCCGCCATAGGTTCACCCTGACTACCTGTACAGAGGATCAGAACCTCGCCTGCAGGGTAGTCTTTGATTTCATTTGGCTCGATAAAGGTTCCCTTAGGAGCTTTGATGTAGCCAAGATCGATTCCATTGACAATGGCCTTTTCCATAGAACGACCAAAGACAGCAATCTTACGTCCAGTCTTAACAGCAGCTTCTGTTGCTTGTTGGAGACGGAAGATATTTGAGGCAAAGGATGCAAAGATGATACGTCCTTCGATGCCTTGGATAATCTTCATGATGGACTGGCCAACGACTTTTTCAGAGTTGGTAAAGGTTGGCACTTCCGCATTTGTCGAGTCCGAGAGAAGACAGAGCACGCCTTCCTCCCCAAGGGCAGCCATACGGTGCAAGTCCGCAGGTTCTCCAACTGGAGTAAAGTCGAACTTGAAGTCACCTGTACAGACAATTTTCCCTTGAGGAGTATGAATGACAATCCCCAAAGGCTCTGGAATAGAGTGAGTCGTTCTAAAGAAAGTTGCCTTGAGATTTTTAAAGGTCAACTCAGTGTTGTGGTTGATTTCGTAAAGTTTGGCGTTGCGCAAGAGGCCGTGTTCTTCGAGTTTCCCACGGATCAAAGCCAAGGCAAGCGGTCCAGCATAGATAGGGACATTTGCTTGCTTGAGCAGGAAAGGAATCCCACCGATGTGGTCCTCGTGTCCGTGTGTAATCAAAACAGCCTTGACGCGGTCGATATTGTCTACGATGTAGGAGTAGTCAGGAATGACATAGTCGATACCCAGCAAGTCATCTTCCGGGAATTTAATCCCAGCATCGACGATAATAATCTCGTCTTGGTATTCAATCCCGTATGTATTTTTCCCGATTTCTCCCAGACCACCGATGGCAAAAACGCCGACTTCTTCAGGTTTAAGAGTATAGGCCATATTAGAACTCCGTGATTTCGAAGGCGCCAGTTTCTTTTTCGTAATCTAGCAATTTGTCAGACAAGAGTTCGATATACTCGATATTGTACTCTGGGCGATTTTCTTCGACAAGTTGGCGAGCAGCGATACGGCCCTCAAGTTCTGAGCTGGCATCGATGTCTAGGTAAAGTGCGCGTGTTGTTTCACGGCGTGGGCTACGTTCTTTTGTTTCTTGATAAAAAACTTTGTAAATCATATAGTTCCTTTCTATTTTACAGGTCAGCTTATTCCAAACTTTTAGCAGAGATTTGCTTGATTTCATTCCATTTTGTGTCTAGATTGACCTTGATTCGTTACAATTATTTCAATTATACCACAAAATGAAAAATTAGTAAAAGACGGAAACGAGAAAGTCATGGGGCGATTTATCGAGTAAACGCTTGCGAAAAAACAAAAATGTGTTATATTGATAATGGAAGTGAAATTTATCGCTTGTCATAATTCCATATAGATTTTAAGTCAAGGAGGTTGCCCTATGTATAACTTATTTGCTTTTGCTATCGGAGCTCGCTTGGTAGCTTTTATTGTTTTTGTTGCTTGCGTTTATGCGGGGAATCTTCTATTTGCAAAACTGGAACAACGACAAACCAAGTTCTTGTGGAAAATTACTTTTGTGACTCTCTACTCGCTTTTTCTCCTCCTCGTAACCTATGTCGTTTGGTTTGTATTTTACTTTGGATTAAATGCTTAGATGCCCCGCTTATGCTGGGGCATTTTTGTTTTGGGGATAAAGAAAATTCCCATGTGCCAGCTTTTGTAGTATAATAGTAAGCAGACCAAAAGATAGGAATATGTTATGAAAGTATTAGCTTTTGATACGTCCAGCAAGGCTCTTTCTCTCGCTATTTTAGAGGACAAGCAGGTTCTTGCTGAGACTACTATTAACATCAAGAAAAATCACAGTATTACCCTCATGCCTGCCATCGATTTTTTGATGGCGAGTTTGGATTGGACACCCAAGGACTTGGACCGAATCGTGGTGGCGGAAGGGCCAGGTAGCTACACAGGTTTGCGAATTGCGGTAGCAACTGCCAAGACTTTGGCTCATACTCTGAACATTGAGTTGGTTGGTATGTCTAGTCTCTTGGCTCTAGTGCCATACCAACAAGAAGGCTTGTTCGTTCCTTTGATGGATGCGCGTCGCAACAATGTCTATGCGGGATTTTATGAAAATACCAAACCTGTCATGCCAGAAGCACACCTGCCCTTTGAGCGAGTGATTGAGCTAATCAAGGGTGCTAGTCAGGTAACCTTTGTCGGAGAAATTGGCCCCTTTGTGGAGCAGATTCAAGAACACTTACCAAGGACTAATTTCAAAGAAACCTTGCCTAATGCAGCCAATCTTGCTCTTTTGGCTTGGGACAAGGAAGCAGACTCCTTGCATGATTTTGTGCCGAACTACCTCAAACGTGTTGAGGCTGAGGAAAACTGGCTCAAGAACCACACCGAGTCTGGAGAATCTTACATTAAACGCCTATGATAGAGATCAAACGAATCCAACAGCAGCCTGACTTGGCTCAAGCCATCTACGCTGTCATGGCAGCTGTTTACCCAGTCAGTCCTTGGACGCTGGAACAAATCCAAGCAGACCTGGCTCAAGATCAGACTTGGTATGCTTTGGCTTATGATGGGGCAGAAGTGATTGGCTTTCTAGCTGTTCAGGAGAATCTTTTTGAGGCAGAAGTCTTGCAAATCGCTATTAAAGGAGCCTATCAGGGTCAGGGAATTGCGTCAGCCTTGTTTGCAACACTGCCGGCAGATAAGGAGATTTTCCTCGAAGTCAGAAGGTCGAATCATCGAGCGCAAGCATTTTATAAGAAAGAAAAGATGGCAGTCATCGCTGAGCGAAAGGCCTACTACCATGACCCAGTCGAGGACGCCATCATCATGAAGAGAGAAATAGATGAAGGATAGATATATTTTAGCATTTGAGACATCCTGTGATGAGACCAGTATCGCCGTCTTGAAAAACGACGATGAGCTCTTGTCCAATGTCATTGCTAGTCAAATTGAGAGCCACAAACGTTTTGGGGGCGTAGTGCCTGAAGTAGCCAGTCGTCACCATGTCGAGGTCATTACAGCCTGCATCGAGGAGGCGTTGGCAGAAGCAGGGATTACCGAAGAGGACGTGACAGCTGTGGCGGTTACCTATGGACCAGGATTGGTCGGAGCCTTGCTAGTTGGCTTGTCAGCTGCTAAGGCCTTTGCTTGGGCACATGGACTTCTGCTGATTCCCGTTAACCACATGGCTGGTCACCTCATGGCAGCTCAGAGCGTGGAGCCTTTGGAGTTTCCCTTGCTAGCCCTCTTGGTCAGCGGTGGACACACAGAGTTGGTTTATGTTTCGGAGGCTGGTGATTACAAGATTGTTGGGGAAACGCGAGATGACGCTGTTGGTGAGGCCTATGATAAGGTTGGCCGTGTCATGGGCTTGACCTATCCTGCCGGTCGTGAGATTGATGAGCTAGCTCATCAGGGACAGGATATTTATGATTTTCCTCGTGCTATGATTAAGGAAGATAATCTGGAGTTTTCATTCTCAGGTTTGAAATCGGCTTTTATCAATCTTCACCACAATGCCGAGCAAAAGGGAGAAAGCTTGTCCACAGAAGATTTGTGTGCTTCCTTCCAAGCAGCAGTTATGGATATTCTCATGGCAAAAACCAAGAAGGCTTTGGAGAAATACCCTGTTAAAACCCTTGTCGTGGCAGGTGGTGTGGCAGCCAATAAAGGTCTCAGAGAACGCCTAGCAGCCGAAGTTACAGATGTTAAGGTCATCATCCCACCTCTGCGCCTCTGCGGAGACAATGCAGGTATGATTGCCTATGCCAGCGTCAGCGAGTGGAACAAAGAAAACTTTGCAAATTTGGACCTCAATGCCAAACCAAGTCTCGCTTTTGATACGATGGAATAAGGAGTCAGCTTAAGGCTGGCTTTTTTGCTCTCTTAAATGTCAGAATATTTTGACAAAACCATAAAAATAATGATATAATATGCAAAAGCTAGGAGGTGGTCAGATGATTGAGAGAATGGAATTGGGGGAATTTTACAAGGAATTGCGCTTGGCGAGAAAACTCAAGCAGTCAGATGTGGCCTGTGAGGGACTAACAGCTTCTCAGTTGTCCAAGTTTGAACTAGGGCAGTCTATGCTATCTGCGGACAAGCTAATCCTAGCTATCCAAGGTATAAATGTGACCTTTGATGAGTTTGGGCACAAGCTCAACAACTATCAAGAATCTCCACATATGCGAATTGGTAGAAGGGTTGTGGATCGCTTTGCTCATCAAGATATTGCTGGCTTAGAGCAACTGTTGGAGGAAGTCGAGCAAGAACAGATGGCGCAGACCTATCGTCGTTTGAATGCTATTGTAATTAAAAACGCACTCCATTCCTTAGATAAGAACTATCCATTGGTAAAAGAAGATAGCGAGTTTTTGACTATCTATCTCTATGCTATTGAGTCTTGGACCTGGTTTGAACTCTATCTTTTTTGCAACACCATGCCTTTCTTGAGCAATCAAGATTTGATATTTTTATCAACCTCCTTACTTGAAAAATCTAAAGAATTTAAAGAGTTAGTACACAATCGATTGTATATGAAGCAAGGACTCTTAAATATCTTATCAGAGCTCATGGAGCGAAAACTTTTCTCCTACATCCCAATCTTTGAAGCCGAGTTGGAGAGTATGATCCGCCCGTACGATGTTTTTGAGAAAGTATCATGGCAATTTTTAAAGAAAATGAGTATTTTTCTTCAAACCAAAGGAAGCAATCAAAAAGAGATTGAACACTTTATCCAATCTCTGCAAGTATTAGAAAATCCCCAATTAACAGCCCTTTTTGAACTACGCTTACAGCAATACAAAGACCTTATCGATTAACAAACAATCGCAAAAATGAAATTTCTATGAGAAAAAATGTCAAATATGCGATTTACTAAAATGTGGTGATTTCCGTGTTATACTATCCTTATTTTATAGTATAGGAGAAAATAGAATGAAAAAGATAATCTTACGCCGCTACTTTATTATAGCTTTTCTACTAGTTATTGCTGACCAGGAGTTCAGTGGTCTAGTTTTACGCAGCGGCCTTGTTACTGGTCTATCTGACTTTGGCTATTATCTGTCGGATATGATGTTGCATTTTCTTGTTGTTTTTATTGCTTTTTTTGCTATGGTTAAGTCAGGAAAATGGCAAGGAATTAACAGTAAGAAGTTTCGCTGGTCTTATTTGTTTTATTGTGTCTTAGCTTTTCTTTTGTTGTTCCTTTGGAATAGAGTTACCTTTTCTCTTTTTCCACCTACTCGAAATGCAATTTCTTATCAACATTACGCTCCGACTTTTACAGGGGCTACAGCATTTTTGATGTATTTTTTTTATCCTGTGATTGCAGGTCCCATTTTTGAAGACATGATTTATCGTGGATTAGTGATGACTGCTCTGGAAAAAGGAAAGAAATGGGGGCTAGATGTACTTGGTTCTGCTGTTTTATTTGGTGTCTTGCACATTAGTAATCACGGTTGGGTCTTGACAGACTTTTTCGTTTATATGGGTGGCGGTCTCATATTTGCAGCCTTGTTTAGAATGACAAAGTCAATTTATTGGCCTATTGGACTGCATATAGTCTACAATGGCATTGGTCAGATTTTGATGTTATTACACTAGGAGCTGGTTAGTAGCTAAAGACATGATGAGGTGTGCAGTGAAAAAGGCTGTGTAGGCTATCTATATGATATGGTATAGACTGGGGATACAGGGTTTATTAGGATGTTTTGGAATAAAAATTCTAACTGGAATTTAAAAAGGAGTTATAATGAAAGTATTTCTTCAAAATAGAGATTTTAGGCAATTAACCATCAACCAGTGGATTTCAACACTTGGGGATACGATTTTTTATCTGGCCTTTTTGAATTATGTGGCAGATGCGTCTTTTGCCCCTCTGGCGATTTTACTCATCACGATTTCAGAAACCCTGCCTCAAGTTCTGCAAATCTTTCTAGGAGTTTTGGCGGATTTTCAACATCATCGTGTCCTAAAATACACAGTCATTAGTTTTGCAAAATTTTTGCTTTACTCTATCGTTTCTTTATCACTTTCAGGGCAGTCCTTTTCCTTAGTACTAGTAGCCTTTATTTGTCTGATTAACCTCTTGTCTGACACATTGAGTTATTTTTCAGGCGCCATGCTCACTCCGATTTTCATTAGAATTATTGGGCAAGACCATTTGGCAGAAGCTATTGGATTTAAACAGTCAACTGTTAGTTTAGTGAAAACAATCAGTAATATTCTAGGAGGAGTCTTATTAGGTATTCTATCCATCCAGTTTATTTCCTTACTGAACGCTCTTACCTTTTTAATCGCATTTTTAGGTATCCTCTTCATAAAAAATGACCTCTTGAAAGTAGAAAAAACGATTAGCTATCAAGAAGGACTCTCTGTAAAATCCTTTTGCCAGCATCTGCTCCAATCATCGAAATTGATATGGAATATGAATAAGGTGCTCTTGGTTTTGTTTATTATTTCTATTAGTCAAGCAGTGATAAATGTTACAGTTCCTGTCTCTACTCTGTTTTTGAGGAATCAGCCCTTTTTGAATTTACAAACAGGTCAATCTCTTGCCTTGTTATCCACTCTTGAATTAGCAGCCCTTATTGTCGGAAGTCTTGTGAGTGGCTATCTGAAAAATACGATTTCTATAAAAACAGCTCTCTATGCCTCACTTGTCATCCAGTTGCTTCTTCTAGTAGGATTTGCCACAGTTCGTTTTGACTGGATTCTCATCTTTAGTGCCTTAGACGCCTTTTTCGCAGGTATTCTCTCTCCTCGATTACAGGAACTCATTTTTAAACAAATACCTGTGCTGAGAGCTTTCTTCTATACTAATAGACGAAAGGGTGTGAAAATGATTTTTAAATGATACTGTGGAACGGAACAGTAGCCCTAGTATTGACTACTGTCGTTTCTATTCATATTGGCTATTCTAGGACTGAGATGAAAAAATCTATAAATGCTCAGAATAAAATTGAACCCGCAAATCTCCCCAAAACAATGGTGAGTCCTGTACTTGTATTATTCCGAAAAAATACACCTCTGGTGCAGTGAGACAAATTGGTGTATCTTATAGTGGCTTCGTAGATGAAAGCTATACTCTACTATCACTCTTTGATGATGTAGAACAAATTGAAAAAGATAATAGACTTCAGACAGCTATTGATGTTGTCAGAGAACAGTTTGGTTTTTTAGCCATACAAAAAGGAACCGTCCTAACTGAAGGTTCCAGAAATATTGAACGCAGTAAACTTATCGGTGGTCATTCCGCGGGTGGATTGGAGGGATTAAAATGAAACAAGAAAAAAATACAGTACAATTTTCAGAAATCCGTAGCAAAGGATGTAATGATATTGAAATGCTTGAAAGATTTTTACATGGAATCGTTGAAACAGCAACTTCAAAACTTCGTCAGAGAAAACTCAAAACAACTGAAATATCGATACGACTAGTACATGCTAAATCTGAAAACCGATTACCATTGGAATTTACATTTAGCATTAAGCCAACAAGCTCATCTGTGATAATCTATACTGAGGTAATCAATCGCTTTAAAGAATGTTACACAGGTGGGGGAATTCAAGGTTTTACGATTCAATTTGATAAAAATACCCTTGCCTCTGCATAGAAAGGATTTGATATGATTGACCGTTCATATTTACCATTTCAATCAGCAAGAGAGTACCAGGATACAAAGATGCAAAAATGGATGGGCTTTTTCCTATCTGAACATGTATCAGCACTCTCTGATGATACAAACAAAGTAACGTACATGTCTGACTTATCACTAGAGAAGAAATTATTACTCCTCAGTCAAGTATACGCCGGGCAGCTACGCACACGCATTCAAGTGATTGAAAAAAACAAGCGTGTTTCCTACACTGGAACAATACCAAGTCTGACCAAAGATTTCATTTTGATAAAAACTACAACAGGTCACATCAATTTGAAATTAAAAGACATTATTAGTATTGAACTTGTCGAGGAGGTGCTCTATGAATCAGCTTGAGTTTCAGCGTAATCACCTACAAATGGACTATTATAGCGAGAGCTACCAAGATTTTGAACGTGACTTCTACCGCTACTCTAACATGAATATTCCATTGACCTTCCTAACTGATGATATCCTAAAAACAATGGCGACTTCACGTAAGAATTACTTTGTCCTCAATAAGGAAAAGTCCAGAGATAACCGCGATCACTTCTTCATATTTGAAGTAAGTACCGTAGATGAGAATCCGCTAATCTATCATTATACATATAAGAAAACTACAATATATTTAGCAGAAAAATAGGAGCAGTTCAATTGACTGTTCCTATTTTTAATATTCATAAAATCTAAAGTCTTTATACTCTTTAACAATGGAGTCGCCAACCAGAACAGACTATACTGACCAGCGACTACCTTAAATTTAATGTTTCAGATTTATTTTCTTATCTCTAATTTCATAAACTACATCTGCTACATTTTCGAGTAATCGTTTATCGTGGGTGATAAACACGATAGTTCCGGTGTACTCCTTCATTAGTATTTCCAAAGCCTCTAAACTTGGTATGTCAAGGAAGTTACTGGGTTCATCCATTATTAGGATGTTATATCTACCCATGAGCATTTTAGCAAGCAACAATTTTATAATTTCTCCACCGCTTAAAACAGATAAACTTTTTCCAATATCGTTCTGTTTGAACCCCATAGATGCTAGCACTGAACGAATTTCTGATATATTGTAGTCACAATCCTTCTGCATAAACTCCATAACATTCTGATTACTGTTGTACTTGTAACCATTCTGTGCAAAGTAACCTATTTTTGCCTTAGGCGAAATAGAAATTCCTTCTTCATGGTTTAAGATCATTTGGATTAAAGTTGTTTTTCCGATTCCATTACCACCAGTTAACGCCACTTTTGCTCCTAACGGAATTTGAAAAGATGCATTTTCAAACAGAGCCTTATCCCCAAATACTTTATTAATTTCTGCACCGACTATAGGGTATGGATTATGGAGCTCCAATGCTTTACTTTGCCTGAAACGAATTCTGCGAATGCCTTCCGGAGCTTCTACTTTTCCTAAGGCCGCAATCCTGTGCTCTAGGGTTTTAGCAGCATTATACATCTTTTTTTCCTTACTTCCTATTGATTTTTGATGAGCTAAACGCCCTCCGTCTTCAGTACTTTTTTTCTTTGAAGAACCTTTTGCCTTCTGTTCTATTTTACGAGCCTGTTTTCGCTTTTCCTCCGCAGCCCTTTCCAATCGGGCACGTTCCGCAATAAATTGTTCGTATTCTGCAGCTTGGCTCTTACGTTCTTCCTCTTTCTGACGAAGATAATCAGAATAGTTTCCCCAATACTCAGTGATTTTGCCATCTTTCAGTTCCCATATTTTATCTACTATTTCATCAAGAAAATAGCGGTCATGGCTAATAACTAACAGTGCACCTGTAAAATATTTTAGCTGTCCTATTAGAAAATCAATTCCTTCACGGTCTAAATGGCTCGTAGGTTCATCCGCTAAAATACCATGAACCTGTGCCGATAAGGCCTGTGCTATTTTAAGCCTTGTTTCTTCACCACCGCTCATAGTCTGTATATTTAATTGCTCAACACCTAGCTTGCCTACAAGTGCAAAATCTTTTTCCTCCTGCAGAGTTACTTCGTCCAACTGGGGAATATAGGCAAGTTCACCCAGACGATTCATTTTACATCCTGGGGGAGTTAATTCTCCTAAAAGTACCCTGAGTAAAGTGCTTTTTCCAGCACCATTTGCTCCTACTAAACCAATACGGTCATAATCATATACTTCTAATTCATTTATATCTAAAACATCGCGTCCTTTGAATTCCACACGAATGTCTTTTGCTTTTAATATTAATTCCATAACATTTCCTCCAATATTGTTTATTTTAAATCTAATTTTCTAACCTCAGTTATCATTTGGCAAACTATAGCAATGCCAATAATTAAAATACCTGATAGTAAAAACCAATGATTTACACCGATTTTATCAGCAAAGAATCCAGAAAGAATTAACCCAATTGGCATAGCAAGTGACATGATACTTCCGATCAAAGAAAATACACGTCCTAAATATTCAGGCTTAATTTTCTCCTGAAAAAGAGCTGTTTGCACACCGCTATAAAATGGCACCGAAAGCCCCATTATTGCACAGCAAACTACGAATATTACAAATCCATTTGGAGGAAGTATTCCCGAAACGGCTAAACTGGTCCCCATTATAAAAAATGAACTTGTTATTAGTAATACATGCTTTTCGAAGCCCCCTAATCTTCCTAATAATAAGCCTCCTGCTAGCATCCCAAATGCAAAGGAAATTTCCGTAATAGAAATATGCACAGGCGTTCCATTAAAGTGTTCCATGCTTATTAAAGGAAATAGTGCATTGATTGGCATATAAACAAAAGTATATAGTGTTCCTAAGAGTAATAAGGCAAACAATCCTTTGTTTTGTCTCAGAACCACAACTCCTTCTTTCATCTCCCTTATGAAATTTGGTTCTAAACTTTGCACTTGATTACCCAGCTTAGGTATACGTACAATTGCTACCGTAATAGATGCAATCACAGCACCCAATACGTCGATGGCAATAATAGCATTTAAATCCCAAACGGAGTATAAGAGTGCTGCAACTGCCGGACTAACAATATAGCTTATAGACTGCAAAGACTGACTATAGCCTGCGCATTTCGTTAGCTGTTCTTCTGGTACTAAAAGTGGTGTAACCGCATTGAGTGCTGGGGTATGAAAAGCTGTTCCAATGCTACGGATAAACAATACTATCATAATCATCCAGACAGGTAGCTCCATACAGAATGCAACAATAGCAAGCACTGCACCAGCTGCTGCGATAATTAAATCGGCACCAATCATTATCTTCTTCCTATCATGACGATCCACTAGCACACCAATGGCAGGTCCCAAAATCGCATAGGGTAAAAAACCTACTAATGAAGCCATAGACAAGACCATCGCAGATCCTGTTTTTTCTGTAAGGTAAAAAATAATCGCCATTTGCAGGATGGCACTAGTGATTAATGATACTGCTTGCCCTGCCCATATTGCATAAAATTTTCGTTTCCAATTGTTGTATTTTTCCATTTATATTATCTCCTGCATATTATTTTGCTTGAATTTCTATTTTGAATAGCATTCTAGGCAATAAAAAATGCAGGCCAAACCCCACAATGTGGCTTTTGGTCTGCATACATACAATTTGGAAACATTCATATTAAAGACATAGTTAAATAAAGGTATAGTTAAATAACCAATATCCTCACCGTAACTAATGAATGCTCAATATCGTATAAATAAGCACAACAAAAAAGCCTATCATCGGGTATAGATTCTGCTTTTTTTATTGCCAGCTTATCTTAAACGCATTGAGGCTGTCATAGTTTCGGTTCCTCCTACATCTTTGTTTATATCAATTTATAGTATAACACAACAAGATGATATGTTCAATATAAAAGTTATGGAATGAGACTCATACTTCCAATTCGATGCCAGATTTAAAGGATATGACGAAGTTTTCTTCATAGACTGTAACGCTCTGGATTATCTTCCTTAGTAGCAAGCGATTAGCTTTCACAAAATCTTCTGTTTGTAGTTTTAAAAATTCATCAGGATTTTCTAACTCAACCTCAAAATATTTCATTTTACATTCCCTCATTTCATTTATTGATAAATTGAGTTTGCAAAAAAGAGTGGACAATTTTTGTCTACTCTTAACCTTTAAAATAGTTTTTTTTAATCGATTTGAAGTTGCCTAAATTATTACTTATTCGGTAAAATGAAGTATTGCTCTCAACAGATTTCCTTCAACTACACTTCACTTGATTCAAACAAGGTGGGTACATTTCTATTCCCACAAACTCCTTGTCAATGGAAACAAACACGTACCCACAGGGTAAATGGAAATAGAAACTGATAATTTCTAGCTATCACTTCTACTCATTCCAAAAATTTTCTCACTCTGATACTTACCCACCATAAAGCAAAAAGCCTTGCAATCAAGGCTTTCATTATCCCTTTCGTTCAAAGGTTTCTAAGCTTTTACGAGCAGAGCGACACACTCAGCGGTTCGCTATCTCCGTTCTGTCTGCGTGCTAGCACTTGTCAATCACGGACAGCTATCGCATGGGCGGAAGTAAATGCTAATCTTCGTCGTTTTACTCCTTGACTAGCAAACTTACCGCCTCAACATGAGGAGTCAATGGGAGCAGTTCAATCCTCTATCGGTGCTATTACGGTTGTTTTACCGAGCTTATTTACAATAGCTTTGGTAACCATTGCTACTAGCTTTGTTTTATTGCTATTTCTTCTAGTTGCCTTTTCCATGCTCTTGAATATCCGTGAAAACATTTAGCGGAGAATTTGTATAATATATGTTTGAGACTGGATTGCCAGTCTTTTTATGATAGCTACAATCAGCAGACTTTTTTCTCTTTCCTGAATGTGTTATAATAGTCCATGCTGTGGCTGGAGTCTTTTCAGCCCATTTATTAAGATAATATGAGGAGAAAGATGAAAGAAAAAGGATTTTGGGAGGGGGCACAGGCAGCCATGCCAACGGCCCTGGGTTATGTTAGTATCGGGCTGGCCTGTGGGATTATTGGTGCGCCCTATGTGACACCTGTTGAGATGGGCTTGATGAGCCTCTTTGTTTATGCCGGGAGTGCCCAGTTTGCCATGCTGGCCTTGATTGCGGTTCAAGCTCCTGTGGCTGCTATTGCTATGACGGTCTTTTTGATTAATTTGCGTCTCTTTTTGTTGAGCTTGCACGCATCAACCTATTTCCGTCATACCAGTCTCTGGCAAAATATCGGTATGTCTAGCCTTTTGACGGATGAGACTTATGGCGTTTTGATGGGCGAGTTAGCCCATACAGACAAGGTCAATCCTATGTGGATGCACGGAAACAATCTCAACAGCTATGTGGCTTGGTTTGTGGGGACAGTTGTCGGAACGGCTCTGGGTGGCCTGCTACCAAATCCAGAAATCTTTGGTTTAGATTTTGCCCTTGTTGGGATGTTTATCGGAATTTTTGCTTCGCAATTCCAGATTATGCAAAGACGGATTCCTGTCCGCAATCTGCTCATTATCCTAGCGGTTGTTGCGGTATCCTTCTTTTTGCTCTTGACAGTGGTGTCTCAGTCACTAGCTGTTCTGTTTGCGACGCTACTTGGTTGTAGCATGGGGGTGGTTTTAGATGGTCAGTAAGTATCTTTTATTAGCAGTTATTTTCTCTGGCTTGGTGACGTGGATTCCCCGTATGATTCCCTTCATCTTGGTCAAGTATAAGGGCTTGCCTGCGATCGTTGAGCGTTTTTTGAAGTTCTTGCCCGTCTCTATTATCTTTGCCTTGATTCTTTCAAGCGTAGTGGCAGGCAAGGTTGGGAGTCTTCCTCAAATCAAATGGCTGGACTTCTTAGCCGTCTTTCCAACAGCTTGGGTAGCCTTTCGCTACCGCAATCTAGTCGGAACGGTTCTCTTTGGAGTGGTCTTGATTGCAGTCTTGCGTTTGGTCTTTTAAATTAGCCATAAAGAAAACCTATCACAGAGATAGATATCATATAATGGCGCAAATGGTCTTTTTCTGTTAAGATTATAAGGTATTCTATTTTGGAGGAAATGACATGAAAAAAATCGTTAAATACTCATCTCTTGCTGCCCTAGGGCTTGTTGCTGCAGGTGTGCTTGCGGCTTGCTCAGGTGGTGCTAAGAAAGAAGGAGAAGCAGCTAGTAAGAAAGAAATTATCGTTGCAACCAATGCTTCACCAAAACCATTCAACTACGAAGAAAATGGCGAATTGACTGGTTATGAAATTGAAGTGGTTCGCGCTATCTTTAAAGACTCTGACAAGTATGATGTCAAGTTTGAGAAGACAGAGTGGTCAGGTGTCTTTGCAGGACTTGACGCTGACCGTTATCAAATGGCCGTTAACAACATCAGCTACACTAAAGAACGCGCGGAGAAATACCTCTATGCAGCTCCAACTGCTAAAAACCCTAACGTTCTTGTAGTGAAAAAAGACGACTCTAGCATCAAATCGCTTGATGATATCGGTGGAAAATCAACAGAAGTTGTTCAAGGGACAACATCTGCTAAACAGTTAGAAGACTACAACAAACAACACTCAGATAATCCAACTGTCCTTAACTACACTAGAGCAGACTTCCAACAAATCATGGGACGCTTGAGCGATGGGCAATTTGACTACAAGATTTTTGATAAAATCGGTGTTGAAACAGTTATCAAGAACCAAGGTTTGGACAACTTGAAAGTTATCGAACTTCCAAGCGACCAACAACCTTACGTTTACCCACTTCTTGCTAAAGGTCAAGATGAATTGAAAACATTTGTAGACAAACGTATCCAAGAACTCTACAAAGACGGAACTCTTGAAAAATTGTCTAAACAATTCTTCGGAGACACTTACCTACCAGCAGAAGCTGATATTAAATAATTTCTTGAAATCATCCATTCTGAATAAGATGGGTGATTTCTCAGTTTTTAGGGATATAGCTTTAAACTATATATCTGACTATCTAATAACAATTTGTGAAATCAAACAAATTGTGAGATACTAGTACGGTATTATTTTTAAGGAGAAAGAATCATGAAAATCAAAAAATGGCTTGGTGTAGCAGCCCTTGCTACAGTCGCAGGTTTGGCTCTTGCAGCTTGCGGAAACTCAGAAAAGAAAGCAGACAATGCAACAACTATCAAAATCGCAACTGTTAACCGTAGCGGTTCTGAAGAAAAACGTTGGGACAAAATCCAAGAATTGGTTAAAAAAGACGGAATCACTTTGGAATTTACAGAGTTCACAGACTACTCACAACCAAACAAGGCAACTGCTGATGGCGAAGTAGACTTGAACGCTTTCCAACACTATAACTTCTTGAACAACTGGAACAAAGAAAACGGGAAAGACCTTGTAGCGATTGCAGATACTTACATCTCTCCAATCCGCCTTTACTCAGGTTTGAATGGAAGTGACAACAAGTACACTAAAGTAGAAGAAATTCCAGCAAACGGAGAAATTGCTGTACCGAACGATGCTACAAACGAAAGCCGTGCGCTTTACTTGCTTCAATCAGCTGGCTTGATTAAATTGGATGTTTCTGGAACTGCTCTTGCAACAGTTGCTAACATCAAAGAAAATCCAAAGAACTTGAAAATCACTGAATTGGACGCTAGCCAAACAGCTCGTTCATTGTCATCAGTTGACGCTGCTGTTGTAAACAATACCTTCGTTACAGAAGCAAAATTGGACTACAAGAAAGCACTTTTCAAAGAACAAGCTGATGAAAATTCAAAACAATGGTACAATATCATCGTTGCGAAAAAAGATTGGGAAACATCACCAAAAGCTGATGCTATCAAGAAAGTGATCGCAGCTTACCACACAGATGACGTGAAAAAAGTTATCGAAGAAACATCAGACGGTTTAGATCAACCAGTTTGGTAATAAGAAACAGGGAGGTGGGAGAGAGAATTCCACCTCTTGCTTTTGTATAGAGCATGGATTGTCAGGAAGAGTAGTTCATAGAAAGGTAGAGAGAATATGGTTTTTCCTAGCGAACAAGAACAGATTGAAAAATTTGAAAAGGATCATGTAGCCCAGCATTATTTTGAGGTTTTGCGTACCTTGATTTCTAAGAAGTCGGTCTTTGCCCAACAGGTGGGTCTCAAAGAAGTTGCCAACTATCTGGGTGAGATTTTTAAGCGTGTTGGGGCTGAAGTGGAGATTGATGAGACTTATACGGCGCCCTTTGTCATGGCACATTTCAAGAGTTCGCGTCCAGATGCCAAGACCTTGATTTTCTACAACCACTATGACACTGTGCCAGCGGATGGGGATCAGGTCTGGACAGAGGATCCCTTTACGCTTTCGGTGCGCAATGGCTTCATGTATGGGCGTGGGGTTGATGATGATAAGGGTCATATCACAGCTCGTTTGAGTGCTTTGAGAAAATATATGCAGTACCACGATGACCTGCCTGTCAATATCAGTTTTATCATGGAGGGAGCGGAGGAATCGGCCTCGACAGACCTAGACAAGTATCTGGAAAAACATGCGGATAAACTCCGTGGTGCGGATTTATTGGTCTGGGAACAAGGAACCAAAAATGCCTTGGAACAGTTGGAAATTTCTGGTGGAAATAAGGGGATTGTGACCTTTGATGCCAAGGTGAAAAGCGCTGATGTGGATATCCACTCGAGTTATGGTGGTGTTGTGGAATCGGCTCCTTGGTATCTCCTTCAAGCCCTACAGTCTCTTCGTGCCGCAGATGGACGTATCTTGGTTGAAGGCTTGTACGAAGAGGTGCAAGAGCCAAATGAACGAGAAATGGCCTTGCTAGAAACTTATGGTCAACGAAACCCAGAGGAAGTTAGTCGGATCTATGGATTGGAGTTGCCTCTCTTACAGGAGGAGCGGATGGCCTTTCTAAAACGTTTCTTTTTCGAGCCAGCCCTTAATATCGAAGGGATTCAGTCAGGTTATCAAGGACAAGGAGTTAAAACGATTTTGCCAGCAGAAGCCAGTGCTAAGCTAGAGGTTCGTCTGGTTCCGGGCTTAGAACCGCATGATGTTCTGGAAAAAATTCGGAAACAGCTAGACAAAAATGGCTTTGATAAGGTAGAATTATACTATACCTTGGGAGAGATGAGCTATCGAAGCGATATGAGCGCACCAGCCATTCTCAATGTGATCGAGTTGGCTAAGAAATTCTATCCACAGGGCGTTTCAGTCTTGCCGACGACAGCGGGGACAGGGCCTATGCATACGGTCTTTGATGCCCTAGAGGTGCCTATGGTAGCCTTCGGTCTAGGAAATGCCAACAGCCGAGACCACGGTGGAGATGAAAATGTGCGAATCGCCGATTACTACACCCATATTGAATTAGTAGAGGAGCTGATTAGAAGCTATGAGTAGAGATATTATCAAGTTAGATCAGATCGATGTGACTTTTCATCAAAAGAAGAGAACCATCACAGCGGTCAAGGATGTGACTATTCACATCCAAGAAGGGGATATCTACGGAATCGTTGGATATTCTGGAGCAGGGAAATCAACCCTTGTACGGGTGATTAACCTCTTGCAAAAACCATCTACAGGGAAAATTACCATTGACGACGATGTGATTTTTGATGGCAAGGTGACCTTGACGGCAGAACAGTTGCGTCGTAAACGTCAAGATATCGGGATGATTTTCCAGCATTTTAACCTGATGAGCCAAAAGACAGCAGAGGAGAATGTAGCCTTTGCCCTTAAACATTCTGGACTCAGCAAGGAAGAAAAGAAGGCTAAAGTAGCTAAGTTGTTGGACTTGGTCGGCTTGGCAGATCGTGCTGAAAACTACCCTTCACAACTATCTGGAGGGCAAAAACAGCGTGTGGCCATTGCGCGTGCTTTGGCAAATGATCCAAAAATCTTGATTTCAGACGAGTCAACTTCTGCCCTTGACCCTAAGACAACCAAGCAGATTTTGGCCTTGTTGCAAGATTTGAACCAAAAATTAGGCTTGACAGTTGTCTTGATTACGCATGAAATGCAGATTGTCAAAGACATTGCCAACCGTGTAGCAGTTATGCAGGACGGACATTTGATTGAAGAGGGTAGTGTCCTTGAAATCTTCTCAGACCCTAAACAACCTTTAACTCAAGACTTTATCTCAACAGCCACAGGTATTGACGAAGCCATGGTCAAAATCGAGAAGCAAGAAATCGTGGAACACTTGTCTGAAAATAGCATTTTGGTACAGCTCAAGTATGCAGGTGCTTCAACAGACGAGCCACTTTTGAATGAATTGTACAAGCATTATCAAGTAACGGCTAATATTCTCTATGGGAATATCGAAATTCTTGATGGTACTCCTGTTGGAGAATTAGTTGTGGTCTTGTCAGGTGAAAAAGCAGCCTTGGCAGGTGCCCAAGAAGCCATTCGTCAAGCAGGCGTACAGCTAAAAGTATTGAAGGGAGGACAGTAAGATGGAATCATTGATTCAAACCTATTTACCAAATGTCTATAAGATGGGTTGGTCTGGTCAAGCTGGCTGGGGGACAGCTATCTACTTGACTCTTTATATGACGGTTCTTTCCTTTATCATCGGAGGTTTCTTAGGACTGGTTGCAGGGCTTTTCCTTGTCTTGACAGCTCCAGGTGGTGTCTTGGAAAATAAGGTCGTTTTCTGGATTTTGGATAAAATCACCTCTATTTTCCGTGCGGTACCATTTATCATTCTCTTGGCAGTCTTGTCACCCTTCTCTCATCTAATCGTAGGAACAAGCATTGGTCCAAATGCGGCTATCGTACCGCTATCTTTTGCGGTCTTTGCCTTCTTTGCCCGTCAAGTGCAGGTTGTCTTGGCTGAGCTAGATGGTGGTGTCATTGAGGCGGCTCAAGCGAGCGGAGCGACTTTCTGGGACATCGTGGGTGTTTACCTATCAGAAGGTCTTCCAGACTTGATCCGCGTGACAACTGTGACCTTGATTTCTCTTGTTGGGGAAACAGCTATGGCTGGTGCGGTTGGAGCCGGTGGTATCGGTAACGTAGCCATCGCTTATGGATTTAACCGCTACAATCACGATGTGACCATCTTGGCAACCATCATTATCATTTTGATTATCTTTGCAATCCAATTCTTGGGAGATTTCCTGACCAAGAAATTAAGTCATAAATAAAAAAGAGCTGTTTGGCTCTTTTTTAGTAATCAGATTTTCTGTGCAAATTTTTTACTCAAGGCTTGTCCAATCAAGGCACCCACTAGGGCTCCGATGACAATACTTGCGATAAATAGAAGGACGGTTCCAGGATTTGGCGCGACCATGATACGGTCGATATATTCTTTGGATTTTCCTCTTGCTAGAAGGGTTGCCATATAGGCTTGGGGCGCAATCCACATAAGTAAGATTGGACCAGTTGAGCTAAAGGCAAAGAAGATGAAAGAAAGGAAGTTCTTTGTTTGGTCCTTGTATTTTCCTAGGTTAGCTACTCCATCTGCTAGGAGACCACAGATAATTCCAGGAAGGAAGGCACCGGCACCGTGTTTAGTTCCCAAGAAAAAGAGAGCAATAACAAGGCCGATAGTGGTAATGGCTCCAAAGCGCGGAACTTTTGCGACTAGGATCATATAGACGCTACCGCCGACAAGGGCAGTAAAGGCAGGCGCATAAAACATGTTTCCAGTTTGGTCAAAGAAATTGCCCAAAAGGACACCAATCCCCATGCAGAGGAAGTAAAGAACTGCAAAAAGAAGTGTAGTTAAGATAGATTTTTTCATGAATTGTCTCCTGATCATTTTTTCACAATTCTCATTTTACCATGGTTTGGTGGGATTGTAAATGGGCGCAGCATCGAAGTTAATAGTCAGGTATTTCGGAATTTGAAGGTATCAAGTCAAGTTTAGCAGAGCTTTTAAACAAACAACGCATTAAGGATGCCCAACAACTCTTGCTTTCGACTAGTGACAGTATTGAAGATATTTGCTATGCTGTTGCTTACAGTAACCTTGGATATTTCTATAAAGTGTTCCGAAAATTGTGCGGAAAATCGCCAAAAGCCTACCGAAAACAGGTAGAAACGATACTATAAGATTTGTATTCCTTTACAAAAAGTGCTATAATATCAATAATAATATCAGGAGGTTCTATCATGAAAAAGAAACCGATTTATCTATGGGTCTTGCTAATTTTGTCTGCCCTTATTTCAGCTACGTCTCTGTTTGGAATCTTGAGTCCCTTGCCTAGCAAAGAAGCTCTTCGTGCCGCTCAGAAACAAGTTGCAGGGGTCAGTGCTCAGCAATTAGAAGACAACATCAATTACACCTATAGAGTAGCAGAATCAACTCATTCTATTTTTAATATGGCTTTGATTGTGCTATCTGCTATTTTAGTTGTAGTAGCGATTGTCTTCCTTGTTCGTAAGAATTTGCAATATGCAAACTATACTTATGTCGGCTATGTTTTGTTAGCTATTATTGGTTCGATTTATAGCTATGTGACTTTACAAGACGCTGTGCAGTTAGTTCACGATGAGACCATGCGTTTAGGGATAAGTGTTATTTCACAAGCCGTTAGCATTTTCTATATCGTCATCAATATTCTCTTCCTAGCCCTTGTCTTCTATAAGATGTGGCGACAACAGAAAGCCTTGGCAGAAGAGGAAACAGAAGAAGTTGCTTAAGTATTGACAAAAAAGAGCTATCAAGTTACAATCTTGGTAGTTCTTTTTCGATTAAAAATAAAATCATGGAGGTACATATGAAGACAATTTCTTTAGTTTATATTAGTTTGAGTGGCAACACTGAAAGTTTTGTGACGCGCTTGAAAGACTATCTCTTGTCCCAGTACGAGGGAATTGAGGTTCAAAAGATTCATATCAAGGATTTGGTCAAGGAAGGCCACGATTTCTATGAGATGGATAATCCTTATGTTGCTTTTTTGCCAACCTATCTCGAAGGTGGGAATGGCGTGGATAACGGAGATGTTGAGATTTTGACGACACCCGTTGGGGATTTTATCGCCTATGGTGACAATGCTAGTAAGTGTTTTGGTGTGGTTGGTTCAGGAAATCGTAACTTTAATAACCAATACTGCCTGACAGCCAAGCAATACAGTCAACGTTTTGGTTTCCCTGTCTTGGCTGATTTTGAAATGCGAGGTATGCTGGGAGATATCAAACATGTCGCAGCTATTATCGCAGATTTGTATGAGTTGGAAAGAGAGAATTAAGGTAGTTATAAGAGGCAGTTGGGATTTGCTAACTGCTTTTTGAGTATAAGCAGTCTTTGAGAATGTAAAAAAAGCATAAGTTCAGGTCTTCAAAACCTTGTTCTTATGCTTTTTATCATAGAAATATTTGCTGAATTTTCTCTTGAAATGAAACCTTATCTTCATCTCGCGCTTGTCCGTTATCCTGCTTTTCCGATTGCGAGTGCGTAGATAAAGAAGATGGCGAAGCCAAAGAGGAAAATCAATCCTGCAATAGCAAGGTGTTTGAGCCAAGAAGGAAGATTTTTGTTTTCATGCGTTACCAAGGCGTAGTTTAAAAGAGCGAAGAATGGTGTTGTCAGGAAAGAACCAATCATAGCAAAGCGGAGCATGGTTGAAACCTGACCAGCGAAAAACTTGATAATGACAATACCGATGATAGCAGTGATGGTCATCCAGATGTTCAAAGATTTACTACTGTCTTCTTTTTGACTGATTAGCAGTCGGAGAGATTCCTGATTGACACGAGAGTAACCATCGATAACAGTAATAACTGTTCCAAAGATACAGAGGAAGGCAATAAAGGTAATCAAGTAACGGGACCATTCGCCAAGAACAGAGGCATACATGCCCACGAATTGAGAGATGTATTTGGCTGAAGCAGCTTCAACTGCTTGCCCTGTAGGATATTGAATCAATGCTCCCAGTGCTACAAAGAACACAGCTAGGATAGCTGTTCCAATGTAACCAACGTTAAAGTCAAATAGAGCGTCCTCGGTGTTAAAGTTGACGGTCTTTTTCTTTTCAGCAGACCAAAGTGAATTGATAGCTGAAATTTCAATAGGAGCCGGCATCCACCCTAAGAGGGAAACGATGAAGGGTAGAGCTGCCATTTGCCAAGGTGTTTTCTCGACAAAATTAGAACTGTATTCTGGATGCTTGACCGCCGCGATGATAACTGCAAGAACAGTTGCAATGGTTAAAGCTGACATGATCCATTTTGCCATGCCGTCTAAGAGTTTGTAGCCTCCGAAGAGTAGCATAGCCCAAATGACTGCAACGAGAATGAGGGACCATTGAGTGATGCTCAGACCGATCATTGGGAAGGCGCTGGCGATGATAGCTGAGCACAGAATGGCGACACCAGCTGTGTTGACCATAGCCGAAAAGATATTGAGGATAAAGAAAATCCAGAGATAGAGTTTTCCTTTTTCGGCATAACCTTCAACCAAAGTCTTTCCAGTATCAGCGGTGTATTCAGCACCAAAACGGAAAAATGGATATTTAAAGACATTGGCTAAGATGACCAAGAGAAGTAGAGACCACCCGTAAGAACCACCAGCTTGAGTAGAAGATACAATGTGAGAACCGCCAACAGCGGCAGAAGCCATTAGGATTCCAGGCCCCATTGCTTTTAGTTTACTTGTCCAGGTTGATTGATTTAACGAAATAGCTTGCGACATGATAGATGCTCCTTTTTGAATTTTCAGAATAATCTGGATATGTAATCTATATTCTACAAAAAACTTTGGGAAAATGCAAGAATATTTTGAAAAAAGATAGAAAATTACAGAAAATTTACAAAGAAGATCTGAAAATAACTG
Source organism: Streptococcus pseudopneumoniae (assembly GCF_001072315.1). Lineage (GTDB taxonomy): Bacteria > Bacillota > Bacilli > Lactobacillales > Streptococcaceae > Streptococcus > Streptococcus pseudopneumoniae_R. Next base: position 75,924 of record NZ_JVLI01000205.1, read on the forward strand.
CTATGATAGCAAGCTACAGCAGGGTAAAGCAAAACCGAGAAGTTTCTTTCTCGGATTCGCTTATTATGAGTTTCTTACTTTCTATGCTCTAAGAGTTGATTGATGTGATCTACTTTTTTAGCCTCTCTTTTATAGGAAATAGTCCAAATGATGAGGTAGACAATCGCAAACTCGATAATGAGTTGGAGATAGAAAATCCAGTGAAAAGGAAACCAACCTGCTAGGGTTGCTAATGGGATAAATCCGACTAGCATGAGAAAAAAATGAGTCAGAGTCGCACGGAGCAAACTCCAGTCACGGCTGAATAATCGTTTACCAAAGTTGAAGAGAATACCGATGGCTGCCCAGATAAGAGTACAGTAGAGCAAGACCAGGGCACCGTGAATCTGATGTTGGGTCATCACTTGGCCGACGAGAGATTCAGGGCTAAGTGGAGCGTAGGTATTTGGTGCATAAATGAGTGAAAAGATGATAGAGAGGATGAGGCCGATGAGGACACCAGTAGCTGCGTCGTGGAAGATTTGTTTTTTCATAGTTCTAATTTCTCCTTGATGGTTTTTAGATAACGGCGTGAAGAGTAGGTGAAGCTTTCGTTTTTCAAGAAAATTTCTACTAGGCCGTTGGGGGTGAGCTTGAGATGAGAGATGAAATCGATATTGATGATTTCTGATTGGGAAATTTGGATAAAAGTTGTTGGCAGAATTTCAAGGACCTGATAGAGTCGCAAATCAATGCTGTAGGTCTGATTCGCGGTTTCTGCTAGAACCTTCCGATTCTCGATATAGAAGCGCTGAACCTTACCAATCTTAACTAGATAGACCTGATTATCGATTTTCCCTTTGATTGTTTCTGTTCGGTCCAGATTTTCTGCGAACTCTATGACTTTCTGGATTTTATCTGTCGGCTGAGGTGCTTGGACAATCAGCTTTTCCTCTTCGTAAGTTTCACTAATCTGTAGTTCTACTTTCATAAATTTCTCTCCTTGTTTTTTATACAAAATTGTGATCACTTCTTGTACATCTTTATTAAACACTATTTTTCAGCCCCTTGCAAGGGACTTTGTCTATGTGGATGGATTTGGCTCCTATGTGGCGCTTGCTTTTCTGTCCCATCTGAAATATGGTATAATAGCACTAATCAATTTCTAGGAAAATAGATACGGAAAGGGGCTGAAAAATGTCTCATATTATTGAATTGCCAGAGGTACTGGCAAACCAAATCGCGGCAGGAGAGGTCATTGAACGTCCTGCCAGTGTGGTCAAAGAGTTGGTAGAAAATGCTATTGACGCGGGCTCTAGTCAGATTATCATTGAGATTGAGGAAGCAGGTCTCAAGAAGATTCAAATCACAGATAATGGTCATGGAATTGCCCACGATGAGGTGGAGTTGGCTCTGCGTCGTCATGCGACCAGTAAGATAAAAAATCAGGCAGATCTCTTTCGGATTCGGACGCTTGGTTTTCGTGGTGAAGCCCTGCCTTCTATCGCTTCTGTTAGTGTCTTGACTCTGTTGACGGCGGTGGATGGTGCAAGTCATGGGACTAAGTTAGTCGCGCGTGGAGGTGAAGTCGAAGAAGTCATCCCAGCGACTAGTCCTGTGGGAACAAAGGTTTGTGTGGAGGACCTCTTTTTCAACACGCCTGCCCGCCTCAAGTATATGAAGAGTCAGCAAGCGGAGTTGTCTCATATTATTGATATTGTCAACCGTCTGGGCTTGGCCCATCCTGAGATTTCTTTCAGCTTGATTAGCGATGGCAAGGAAATGACGCGGACAGCAGGGACTGGTCAACTGCGCCAAGCTATCGCAGGAATTTATGGTTTGGCGAGTGCCAAGAAGATGATTGAAATTGAGAATTCTGACCTTGATTTCGAAATTTCAGGTTTTGTGTCCTTGCCTGAGTTGACTCGGGCTAATCGCAACTATATCAGCCTTTTCATCAATGGCCGTTATATCAAGAATTTTCTGCTCAATCGTGCTATTCTTGACGGTTATGGCAGTAAGCTCATGGTAGGACGTTTTCCACTGGCTGTCATTCATATCCATATCGACCCTTATCTAGCGGATGTCAATGTGCATCCAACCAAGCAAGAGGTGCGGATTTCCAAGGAAAAAGAACTGATGACGCTGGTCTCAGAAGCTATTGCAAATAGTCTCAAGGAGCAAACTTTGATACCTGACGCCTTGGAAAATCTTGCTAAATCGACCGTGCGCAATCGTCAAAAGGTGGAGCAGACCATTCTCCCACTCAAAGAAAATACGCTCTACTATGAGAAAACTGAGTCGACAAGACCTAGTCAAGCTGAGGTGGCTGATTATCAGGTAGAATTAACTGAGGAAGGGCAAGACTTGACCTTGTTTGCCAAGGAAACCTTGGACCAGCTGACCAAGCCAGCAAAACTGCATTTTGCAGAGAGAAAACCTGCTAATTACGACCAGCTAGATCATCCAGAGTTAGACCTTGCGAGTCTTGATAAGGCTTATGACAAGCTGGAGCGAGAAGAATCATCCAGCTTCCCAGAGTTGGAATTTTTCGGGCAAATGCACGGGACTTATCTTTTTGCCCAAGGGCGAGATGGACTCTATATCATAGACCAACATGCGGCTCAGGAACGGGTTAAGTACGAGGAGTACCGTGAAAGCATTGGCGATGTTGACCAGAGCCAGCAGCAACTCCTAGTGCCCTATATCTTTGAATTTCCTGCGGATGATGCCCTGCGTCTCAAGGAAAGAATGGCACTTTTGGAGGAAGTGGGCGTCTTTCTAGCAGAGTACGGAGAAAATCAATTTATCTTACGCGAACATCCTATTTGGATGGCAGAAGAAGAGATTGAATCAGGCATCTATGAGATGTGCGACATGCTCCTTTTGACCAAGGAAGTTTCTATCAAGAAATACCGAGCAGAGCTAGCTATCATGATGTCCTGCAAGAGATCTATCAAGGCCAATCATCGTATCGATGACCATTCGGCTAGACAGCTCCTCTATCAGCTTTCTCAATGTGACAATCCCTATAACTGTCCCCACGGACGTCCTGTTTTGGTGCATTTTACCAAGTCAGATATGGAAAAGATGTTCCGACGTATTCAGGAAAATCATACCAGTCTCCGTGAGTTGGGGAAATATTAAACGAATACTCTTTGAAAATCTCTTCAAACCAGGTCAGTTCTATCTGCAATATCAAAGCTGTGCTTTGAGAAACCTGTGGCTAGCTTTCTAGTTTGCTTTTGATTTTCATTGAGCATAAAAGGAAAACTATGTACGAATATTTAAAAGGAATCATTACCAAAATCACTGCTAAATACATTGTTCTTGAAACCAATGGTATCGGTTATATCCTGCATGTGGCCAATCCTTATGCCTATTCAGGTCAGGTTAATCAGGAGGCTCAGATTTATGTGCATCAAGTCGTGCGTGAGGACGCTCATCTGATTTATGGATTTCGCTCAGAAGACGAGAAAAAGCTCTTTCTCAGTCTGATTTCGGTATCTGGGATTGGTCCTGTATCAGCTCTGGCCATTATCGCTGCCGATGACAATGCTGGCTTGGTTCAAGCCATCGAAACCAAGAATATTACCTACTTGACCAAGTTCCCTAAAATTGGCAAGAAAACAGCCCAGCAGATGGTGCTGGACTTGGAAGGCAAGGTAGTAGTTGCTGGAGATGACCTTCCTGCTAAGGTCGCAGTGCAAGCAAGCGCTGAAAACCAAGAATTGGAAGAAGCCATGGAAGCCATGTTGGCTCTGGGCTACAAGGCAACCGAGCTCAAGAAAATCAAGAAATTCTTTGAAGGAACGACAGATACAGCTGAGAACTATATCAAGTCGGCCCTTAAAATGTTGGTCAAATAGGAGCAGAGCATGACAAAACGTTGTTCGTGGGTCAAGATGACCAATCAGCTCTACATTGCCTATCATGATGAGGAGTGGGGGCAGCCCCTCCATGATGACCAAGCATTGTTTGAGTTGTTGTGTATGGAAACCTATCAGGCAGGCCTGTCTTGGGAAACGGTACTAAACAAACGTCAAGCTTTCCGAGAAGCATTTCATGGCTATCAAATTCAAGTGGTCGCAGAGATGACTGACACCGAATTGGAAGCTTTGCTGGATAATTCAGCTATCATCCGAAATAGAGCCAAGATTTTTGCTACACGCGCTAACGCCCAAGCCTTTCTACGACTACAGGCAGAATATGGCTCTTTTGATGCCTATCTTTGGTCTTTTGTTGAGGGGAAAACTGTCATTAATGATGTTCCCGATTATCGCCAAGCCCCAGCTAAAACCGCTTTGTCTGAGAAATTAGCCAAAGATCTCAAAAAAAGAGGTTTCAAGTTCACAGGCCCAGTCGCCGTCTTGTCTTTTCTACAGGCTGCAGGACTAGTTGATGACCACGAGAATGATTGTGAATGGAAAAGCAGGAATTAGTGTGTACAGGTAACTAGCATATCTGAGAATATAGAAAAAAGCTGAGAAATTTTTCCCAGCTTTTTATATATACTATTAGATTTGTTAGAGTGAAGTCAAAAAAGTGATTCCACCTAAAATAACACCAGCTGAATTTGGAATGATTAGTATCCAATCCTTCTTAGGTTCCTTTGTCCATCCATAAATAACCCAGATTAAGCAAGATATAGCAGCTGATAAAGGTTGAAATGGT
>NZ_JVLI01000206.1:0-754 GCF_001072315.1 Streptococcus pseudopneumoniae
AAAACTGAAACAACTAAAGCTATGCGCCAAAAAGTAATCTTGGTTGGTACTAAAGAAGACACTCCACTTCCTCAGACCAAAGCAGAAGATAATAGTGATTATAAAACAAGTCCTGAGAAAGGTGTGTTAAATGTCACAGTAGAGAAACTAGAATTGCTAGTTACTACAGAGGAGGTTGCTTTCCAAACGATAGAACAAGAAGATGCAACCTTAGCTAAAGGGCAAACTAAAGTTGTTCAAGAAGGTGTTGTTGGTGAACGCACCATCTATACGGAAGTCACTATCGTTAATGGGGAAGAATCTAGCAAAGTCATAGAAAATATAATCACAAAAGAGCCAGTGAACAAGGTGATTGCAGTTGGGACTAAGGAAGAAGATGAACCAAAATCTGAGGAAGGTAGACCAGTTCAACCCGAAAAAACTCCAATAGTAGAGAATGAAACAGAGACAAAACCAGTTGATGGAATAGGACAACCAAGACCAGGAGCCGAAGCAACACCGGGCGAGAAACAAACACCTGACAAACTCGAAGCCGAACCGAAGCAACCAGATCCAGCAACCTCAGCCATGGAATCAGGGGGCAAGGATAATCACACTCTTGCCCAACAAGGTACTGAGTCTCAGCCACCATCTAAAGAAACTGCTGAGATAAAAGATTCTGATCCAGCAACCCCAGCTGTGGAATCAGGATGCGAAGAAGATCAATCTCTTGCGGAACAAAAGGGTGAGGAGAAACAGCTGGGGAACTCAGTTG
>NZ_JVLI01000207.1:0-6625 GCF_001072315.1 Streptococcus pseudopneumoniae
GGTTTCTTAGGTGTTACTGTAACGTCACCTGTCTTAGGATCTTGTTCAACATCTACTGTTGGTGTCTTACGAGCTGGTGTTGTTACATCCACTGGTTGTGATGGTTTCTGGTTCGGTTCGGTTACTGTTCCTGTTCCTGGGACAGCTTTCTTAGGAAGGTTGTCATTTGGTACTTCACCTGAACCATCATTGCCAATTGTGACGGTGATTGGTGTGTTGTTTTCACCTGGAATCACTACCTTGCTGCCTGATGGGTATGGTTTTCCATCTGGTTTCTTAGGCGTTACAATCGCATTTCCATTTGGTTGTTGAGTAATTTCAATCTCATCTGGTGTTTCAGTTACTGGGGTTTCTGGTGTTACCTTAGCTGGAGTTTCAACTTTAGGAACTTCCACTGCTGGTTTATTTGGTTCAGTAATCTTACCTGGACCTGAAACCTTACCTTCTGGTAGGTCACTGTTTGGTACTTTACCTTTACCGTCTTCACCGATTGTGACTGTGATTGGACCATCTTTACCTGGGATTTCTACCTTAGTTCCTGGTTTGTATGGAGTTCCATCTGGTTTCTTAGGTGTTACTGTAACGTCACCTGTCTTAGGATCTTGTTCAACATCTACTGTTGGTATACGTTTCGCTTCTTTGGTTCCTACTTTTACTACTTTAGGTCTCATTTCTGTACGTTCTACTCTTGGTTGACCTTCAGTAACCTCTCCTGTCTTATCATTAACAATATAAGGTGTTGTTGTTACCACTCTTCCTTCTGAACCATTGTCAATTATTTCGTTATTGCCAACTTCTTTAGTTGGATCTTCTTGGTAGGTTGTTTCAATAGGAATGACTTTAGTTTCCACTTTTGGCTGTGTTCCAACTTTTACAACTTTTTCTTTTGGTTCTGTTCGAACGCTTGTTGTTTCACCTTCCGTTACACTTCCATCAGAGTTTACAATGTACGGTGTTGTTTTAACAATTTTTCCGTCTTTACCTTCTGTTTCTGTTGTCTTCTCACCTTTTGGTCTTGTTGGATCTGCTTCGTAACGTACTGGTTTTTCAATTGGTGTTTCTACCACTTTTGGTTTAGTACCTACTTTAACGACTTTTGGCACCATTTCAGTTTTTCTAACAACCGGTACTCCATTAGTTACTTCCCCAGTAATTTCATTAACAAGTTTTGGAGTTGTTGTTACTATCGAACCTTCAGAACCGTTGTTTACAACTGTGTTCGTTCCTACATCTTTAGTTGGGTCTGGTTCGTATCGTGTTGTTACTGGGATTGTTTGTGTGACAACTGTATCTTTTGCTCCGTCTTTTTGATGAGTTACTGTATTCGGTGTTGGTGTAATTTTTCCAGTATCCGGATCTACAGTATGCGTTGTTGTTGTTTTATCAACGTCATCTCCATTTTTACTATAACGTATAATATCATTCGGTTTAACAAGGAATGTAATATCTCTTTCAATCGAAGCTGGCATATAAATTTTCACACCATTTTTGGTATAAAATCCTGCACGAGCTGCTGGCGATTCCACAACCGCTTTATAGCCAGTTATTTTACCTGGTTCACTAAGTTGTGTTTCACTTGACACTTCATTAGTTTCTTTTTTCCATTTGAATTTTGTATTAAGCGGATAGAGACTCTCTTGACTTGTCGCGTCTGTTGCATCCGAATTCACTAACTTCACATGAAAATGCGAATCACCTAGTTTAGTATTTATTGGAACTGTCTTAGGATTTTCAACTGTTTTAATATCTACAACTGTATATTTGAATTGATACTCTTGCTCATTACCTGATGCGTCTTTTACAAGGACTTTCCCGATATGATCCCCTAAGGCAGCATTTGAAGTAGCTGTGATATCATTTCCTGTAATTTGAACATTTCCGTTTGGTGTATCTGTGTTTTTAACAAATTCTCTTCCACTTGGAAGACCAGAAGCTTTAACCTCAGTTACCTTTCCAGAATTATCACTTACTGTAAAGGTTGGATCGAAAGTTGCACCACGGAAAATAACAAATTTGCTATTTTCATTTCTAGCATCTGTAGATAATTCACTTCCATCGAATGATACTTTGGGCTTTTCGCTTTCGTTTATAGTAACTGTTACGATTTTAGATGATCTATATTGAGTAGCTACTGGTCCATCTTCCGCAGTTTTTGGTAATGTTACTTTTACATAACGAGTAGCTTCACCCTTCTCTGTTACCTGCTTATTCGCAAGTGGTGTACCATCTTGGTTTACCCACTCGTAAGTTGTACCTGTTGGTAAATCTTCTGAACCTGCAACCTTAGTAACAGCAGCTTTAGCATTTTCCTCTGTTAATGTTGCTCCATTATTAACAATAATCCTGTTAGGGGCAGCCATCACATCGTAAACATGGTGAGAAACAGTTCCCTCATGTTTTAATTTTAAATTAACATTTGATTCATTGTCATTAAATCTGCTAGCTGCATAATAAGCTCCAAATGTATAATCTGTCTTACCTAAACCATCTGTTTCTAAGTAAGTATGGATTCTTGCGTCAGGTTTATTTTCGGTTCCTTTCTTAACAAACCAGCTCATTCCAGTTGGTAGACCTCTGTTTACATAGTAATTGCTTTCAGAATCATTAGTTCTAGTAACTCCTCTGAAATCATAAACAGTGTTCGCTACTGGGAATGTAGCCTTAACATTATAATTAGCTCTAACTGTTTTAGAAGTTCCATCATTGAATCGAACTGTAATATCTGTCCAGTTTCCATCTCTTACAGTATTAGTGTTAAATGTTGCTGTTACGACAGCATCAGCTGGTAAAGGTTGTTTGCTAGATCCATCTTGTAATTCAACAATGGTCTTCATTTCTGCCGCTGATAGTGTTTCGCCTTGTTTCAAGTTAATAATTGGACGTTTTACAACATTGGTATTTTGTTGTACTTCGACTGGAACTTCATCTTTACTTCCATCTGGATATGTTACTTCTACAGTGACATATTTTTTACCAGCTGTTGTTGTTACTGCTCCATTATTTTTCAACGATGTTCTAACTCCACCATCTCGAATAGCTTCTGGTGAAAGATTTGGTACAGACACAGAGTTTTTAATTTTATCTAAATCTGAATTACTAATACTTCCAATATTATTTACAGCTACTGGTGTTGTTCCTGCTGTCGGTGTGTATTTATCTTTCTGCTCTTTCACAACCATTTTGAATTTAACAGTTGTCACATTTGATGGATCACTCTTATCAGTTGCATTTATTGTAACGCTTTTTTCTTCAATTCTGTTACCTTTTTCTACAACACCTGTTATCGTGTGTCTTAGTGGATTTGTTTCTGTAGCGTTGTCACTACTTAACCAAACTTCACTATTCGCATTAGGATTTTTATTGAACCAAATACCGTTTGGCATCCCACTTCCACGAAGTTCTTTAATTTTGCCTGTGTTATCTGAAGCTTTTATCGTAACATTTGCTTTTTCGCCACGATATACGGTTACTCTCGGTAAACTTGCTTCTGGAGTTGATTCTGAAAGTGTTGTGTCAGATCCATCATCACCAACAAGTTTCACTATTGGTTTTACAGTATCCGTCACATTAAACGTCATTTGTACTGCTTTTTTAGCAGGTGAATAGATTGTATAATTTACACGATCTATTTCTTTCGTATTCACCACACCAGGGAATACAGCCGTAGCAATATACTTAGTAATTCTTCCTGATTCGTTTAATCTCGTATTATTAGAAACTTCAGTAGTTTGGAATGTGCTAAGATTTAATTCATTCCATTTAAACTGCATATTACTTGGGTAATACTTATCATTCTCTGCAGTATTACTTTCTGCTACTTTGAAGTGGTTATGAGGATCTCCTAATTCACTTCCAAGAGCACGATTTTCTGTCGTACTATTTTTTGCTTGAATATCTACAATACGATATTTAAATTTATATGTTGCACTATTACGACCATCATTTGCAACCACAGTCGCAGTACTTTCTCCAAATGAAGCGCCATCTGCTACATAATTATCTGGAATTGTATAATTAAACTCTTTACCACCACTAGTCGTGACATTTGCAACTCCGTTTGGAAGTCCAGTAATTGATAAGTTTACATTATTACTCTTATCATCCTGAACTCTAAATGTAGGATTAAAGTTTGCTCCACGATAAATAATAAAACGATTATCATCCGCATTTTCTGTTAATTTTTTTCCATTAATCAATACTGTTGGCGCTGCCTTGTCAGGAACTTCTGTTGGTGTTACAGGTGCACTAAACTCTGACTCTACTGTGCCATTATTTTTGACAGTTGTTTTAGCTGTAATGGCTGTAGACGGTAATGCTTTTGATACCGTAATTGTAGCAGTTGTTCCCTTAGTGTTCCCAGTTCCAATAACCGTATTACCACTATATAATGTCACTGTAGAATTATCAGGAACTCCCTTACCTACATTTACAGTAACCGTTTGCCCAGTCTTCCCTGCTTTTTCATTTACAGACTTTTGGTCAATCTCAGGTTTATTTGGAAGCACTTTCAATGTTGCATCAGTAGTATTTGAAGTATTATCAGAGTACTGTGCTTTCACTTTATAACGAAATACCCCTGCTGTAGTCGTATTTGGTTTCCCATCTGGCCAACTCCAACGGATATCTGTAGGGAAGTTATTATTTCCTGTTACGAAACCAGCATCCACCGGCTTATCTAGATCGCCAAGAGGGGCATCGACTTTCTTTGTAACCTCTCTACCGCTTATAGGGTATTTTGCACTTTGTTTAACAGTTGGTTCTACATTTTCTCCATCCTTTTTTCCTGATCCAAAAACATACGATTGGCTTGTTGTCTCTCCATAAGTACCTGCAATGGCTAGAGTAAATGCTTTTTGAACATCTTCATCCGTTACACCTGATCTTAATTTTGCTTTAAAATGCATGTGTACAGCAGCTGTTTTATCATTGGTTCTCACCCCTATACCATAAGACCACCGCTTGTGCACTCCATCTAATGCCACTGCATCTTTTAAAAATTGATCAGTTTTATTGTTTTTAAAATAGTCCTTCATATCTTGATTATATGAGTTACCATTCTGACGAACACCTAGAGTGTTAAAAAATGTTAGGTACCCTTTAGAGTTACTACTATCACTTAAAAAGTTAAAATTTTGAGTTGATTCATATCTGAATTTATCAGGATTTTGAGAAAGAGTCCCACCTTCATCTTGATTTTTTCTTTTATATGTGTCAAAGCGTAAATCGCTAATAGTGTCTGACTTATAAGCTCCTGCATTTCTTCCGTCAGGTACTAAATCTAAAATTTTTGCAGGTAAAATGACATTATATTGTTGTTGTCTACTAAGAACAGCCATTGACTGTCCATCGTTATTAAAGAAGACATCGTAAACCAGATATTTCTGCCCATTAATCGTCTCAATTCGAGCTGTCATATCCACTTTATTCTCTGTGAATTGTCTATTGTCATTCCTAATATTTCCACTACCATCAGTTGCACGGAATCGTTGATAGATTAACAGGTTATTCTGATTAGTCCATGTTGGAGATACCGTTGCAGCTCTAAAACCTGTACCTTGACCCATGCTTTGACCATGACGTGGATCGTGAGAACCTGAACTCAGACGTAATGTAGCGTTTTTAACAGAGTTAAACATTCTCTTCACAAGTTTGTTCATTTGTTCAACATCTGTTAGAGATACTGTTGTATTTTCAAGAACGCCTTGAGCTAAGACCATGACTTCATTGGCTTTTTCAAGAACTTCTTTCGTGGTATCATGTTTAGGAACTTCTAAAATTGCTGCTTGCAATTGATCAACAGATACTTTCAAAGAAGCTTTTTTAGCTGAAACCGTTTGATCCTCTTCGCTTGCTCTTACTTCAGAAGAAGATTCGCTCACTGGTTTTTCAGCCTCAGTTCCAGTATTACTTTCTCGAACCTCACTTGATTCTTTTACAGCAGTAGATAAAGTAGCTAGATCAGTAGACAAAAGTTCTTTTAGTTCATTAATATCTTTTTGAACTGCATCAGCCTTATCTAGTAATGCCTGAGCTCTCTGAACTCTTTCTTTCACAGAAGAAAGCACTGACTCGTCAAGGTTTAATTTAGCTGAAAGAAGAGAATTTAATTTTTCAACTACTGTTCTTAACTGACTTTTATCAACCGTATTACTACTATTTTCAACAATTGCAGTTTCTTTATTTTCTAAAGAATTATTGACTACTTCTGATTTATTTTCATCCTTAATACCCACAGGCGAGTCGCCCTTATCATTAGGTTGTACTACACCCGCCGTAGATTGTGAATTGCTTCCGCTTACGGTATCTGCACTAACAACGCGCGCACCCAAAAACATCAGTGCTGCAACAGCTACTGAAGCCGCACCGAAACTGTACTTACGAATAGAAAAGCGCAGGACTTTTTCACGTTGATGACGCTTTATTCTATTGAGTGAATTTGATTTATTTCCCATTGTTCCTCCTTATGTTAAAACACAAAATCAAATAAAAAAAGCAACCTTCATAGCTACACACCTTATCGTAATGCACCCATGAAACCTACTATAATGAGCATTTCTTACACATTACAGCTATTACAGCTATTACAGCTATTACAGCTATTACAGCTATTACAGCTATTACAGCT
>NZ_JVLI01000208.1:0-873 GCF_001072315.1 Streptococcus pseudopneumoniae
GAAAACGAAAGAACCAACAGTTGAGAAGAGAGTAGTACCATCACCTGTTGTCTATGAAAAAGACGAAAGTCGTGACAAAGATTCAGAACCAGTTAGAAAAGAAGGAACTCCTGGAGAAGACACCATCACCACAACGTACACAGTAGATCCTAATACTGGAAAGATTACAGCAAGTGAAGGTAAACCAGTTCGTACGAAAGAACCAACTAATACTATTGTCAAAGTTCCAGCGAAGGATAAAGTAGAAACAACAGCAATCCCATCACCTAAGAAATATGTGAAAGATGATACACGGGACAAAGATCAACCAAATGTGGAAGAGGCAGGACAATCAGGTTCAAGCACTACCACAACAACATATAGTGTTGATCCTACTACAGGCGCTATTACAGAAAGAGTAGGAAAACCAGTAGTAGTAAATCCAACAGAAACTATTGTTAAAGTCGCAGCGAAGGATAAAGTGGAGACAACAGAACTCCCATCACCTAAGAAATATGTGAAAGATGATACACGCGCCAAAGATCAACCAAATGTGGAAGAGGCAGGACAAGCAGGTTCAAGCACTACTACAACAACATATAGTGTTGATCCTACTACAGGCGCTATTACAGAAAGAGTAGGAAAACCAGTAGTAGTAAATCCAACAGCAACAATTGTCAAAGTCGCAGCGAAGGACAAAGTAGTAGAAGCACCAATTGAACCTGAAGTTGAGTATGTTAGAGATGGTGAACGAGAAGTTGACACACCTAATGAACGCATTCAAGGAGCTAAAGGTAAAACAGTTACAACAACTACTTACGATGTAGATTCAAACGACGGTCATATCACAGAACACGTTGGCAACCCAGTAGTCACCCCAGCAGGTAAGACAAT
>NZ_JVLI01000209.1:0-5182 GCF_001072315.1 Streptococcus pseudopneumoniae
AGCTAAGCGACTTCCATATCTCACAGGGGGCAACCCCCAACTACTTCCGGCGTTCTAGGGCTTAACTTCTGTGTTCGGCATGGGTACAGGTGTATCTCCTAGGCTATCGTCACTTAACTCTGAGTAATACCTACTCAAAATTGAATATCTATTCAAACCAAGAAAACCTCTCGCTTTCGTATTCTCAGTTACTTTGGATAAGTCCTAGAGCTATTAGTATTAGTCCGCTACATGTGTCGCCACACTTCCACTTCTAACCTATCTACCTGATCATCTCTCAGGGCTCTTACTGATATATAATCATGGGAAATCTCATCTTGAGGTGGGTTTCACACTTAGATGCTTTCAGCGTTTATCCCTTCCCTACATAGCTACCCAGCGATGCCTTTGGCAAGACAACTGGTACACCAGCGGTAAGTCCACTCTGGTCCTCTCGTACTAGGAGCAGATCCTCTCAAATTTCCTACGCCCGCGACGGATAGGGACCGAACTGTCTCACGACGTTCTGAACCCAGCTCGCGTGCCGCTTTAATGGGCGAACAGCCCAACCCTTGGGACCGACTACAGCCCCAGGATGCGACGAGCCGACATCGAGGTGCCAAACCTCCCCGTCGATGTGAACTCTTGGGGGAGATAAGCCTGTTATCCCCAGGGTAGCTTTTATCCGTTGAGCGATGGCCCTTCCATACGGAACCACCGGATCACTAAGCCCGACTTTCGTCCCTGCTCGAGTTGTAGCTCTCGCAGTCAAGCTCCCTTATACCTTTACACTCTGCGAATGATTTCCAACCATTCTGAGGGAACCTTTGGGCGCCTCCGTTACCTTTTAGGAGGCGACCGCCCCAGTCAAACTGCCCGTCAGACACTGTCTCCGATAGGGATCACCTATCTGGGTTAGAGTGGCCATAACACAAGGGTAGTATCCCAACAACGTCTCCTTCGAAACTGGCGTCCCGATCTCTTAGACTCCTACCTATCCTGTACATGTGGTACAGACACTCAATATCAAACTGCAGTAAAGCTCCATGGGGTCTTTCCGTCCTGTCGCGGGTAACCTGCATCTTCACAGGTACTAAAATTTCACCGAGTCTCTCGTTGAGACAGTGCCCAAATCATTACGCCTTTCGTGCGGGTCGGAACTTACCCGACAAGGAATTTCGCTACCTTAGGACCGTTATAGTTACGGCCGCCGTTTACTGGGGCTTCAATTCATACCTTCGCGTTACCGCTAAGCACTCCTCTTAACCTTCCAGCACCGGGCAGGCGTCACCCCCTATACATCATCTTACGATTTAGCAGAGAGCTGTGTTTTTGATAAACAGTTGCTTGGGCCTATTCACTGCGGCTGACGTAAAGTCAGCACCCCTTCTCCCGAAGTTACGGGGTCATTTTGCCGAGTTCCTTAACGAGAGTTCTCTCGCTCACCTGAGGCTACTCGCCTCGACTACCTGTGTCGGTTTGCGGTACGGGTAGAGTATGTTTAAACGCTAGAAGCTTTTCTTGGCAGTGTGACGTCACTAACTTCGCTACTAAACTTCGCTCCCCATCACAGCTCAATGTTATAGAACTAAGCATTTAACTCAATTCACACCTCACTGCTTAGACAGACACTTCCAATCGTCTGCTTTAGTTAGCCTACTGCGTCCCTCCATCACTACATACTCTAGTACAGGAATATCAACCTGTTGTCCATCGGATACACCTTTCGGTCTCTCCTTAGGTCCCGACTAACCCAGGGCGGACGAGCCTTCCCCTGGAAACCTTAGTCTTACGGTGGACAGGATTCTCACCTGTCTTTCGCTACTCATACCGGCATTCTCACTTCTATGCGTTCCAGCACTCCTCACGGTACACCTTCTTCACACATAGAACGCTCTCCTACCATACCTATAAAGGTATCCACAGCTTCGGTAAATTGTTTTAGCCCCGGTACATTTTCGGCGCAGGGTCACTCGACTAGTGAGCTATTACGCACTCTTTGAATGAATAGCTGCTTCTAAGCTAACATCCTAGTTGTCTGTGCAACCCCACATCCTTTTCCACTTAACAATTATTTTGGGACCTTAGCTGGTGGTCTGGGCTGTTTCCCTTTCGACTACGGATCTTAGCACTCGCAGTCTGACTGCCGACCATAATTCTTTGGCATTCGGAGTTTATCTGAGATTGGTAATCCGGGATGGACCCCTCACCCAAACAGTGCTCTACCTCCAAGAATCTCTAATGTCGACGCTAGCCCTAAAGCTATTTCGGAGAGAACCAGCTATCTCCAAGTTCGTTTGGAATTTCTCCGCTACCCACAAGTCATCCAAGCACTTTTCAACGTGCCCTGGTTCGGTCCTCCAGTGCGTCTTACCGCACCTTCAACCTGCTCATGGGTAGGTCACATGGTTTCGGGTCTACGTCATGATACTAAGGCGCCCTATTCAGACTCGGTTTCCCTACGGCTCCGTCTCTTCAACTTAACCTCGCATCATAACGTAACTCGCCGGTTCATTCTACAAAAGGCACGCTCTCACCCATTAACGGGCTCGAACTTGTTGTAGGCACACGGTTTCAGGTTCTATTTCACTCCCCTCCCGGGGTGCTTTTCACCTTTCCCTCACGGTACTGGTTCACTATCGGTCACTAGGGAGTATTTAGGGTTGGGAGATGGTCCTCCCAGATTCCGACGGGATTTCGCGTGTCCCGCCGTACTCAGGATACTGCTAGGTACAAAGACTATTTTAAATACGAGGCTATTACTCTCTTTGGCTGATCTTCCCAAATCATTCTTCTATAATCTTTGAGTCCACATTGCAGTCCTACAACCCCGAAGAGTAAACTCTTCGGTTTGCCCTCCTGCCGTTTCGCTCGCCGCTACTAAGGCAATCGCTTTTGCTTTCTCTTCCTGCAGCTACTTAGATGTTTCAGTTCACTGCGTCTTCCTCCTCACATCCTTAACAGATGCGGGTAACAGGTAGTACCTGTTGGGTTCCCCCATTCGGAAATCCCTGGATCATCGCTTACTTACAGCTACCCAAGGCATATCGTCGTTTGTCACGTCCTTCTTCGGCTCCTAGTGCCAAGGCATCCACCGTGCGCCCTTATTAACTTAACCTTATTTTTCTGACCTTTCAGTCATAAACTCTTATTAATACTACAGCGTTTTCGGTTTATTTTCTTGTTACTATTTGATATAGATATTCAATTTTCAATGTGCATTACTTGGTGATCTCTCACCAATGGAGCCTAGCGGGATCGAACCGCTGACCTCCTGCGTGCAAAGCAGGCGCTCTCCCAGCTGAGCTAAGGCCCCACAAGACCTCTCAAGACTAAACAAGACCAATGTGCAGTTCCTTATCCTTAGAAAGGAGGTGATCCAGCCGCACCTTCCGATACGGCTACCTTGTTACGACTTCACCCCAATCATCTATCCCACCTTAGGCGGCTGGCTCCTTACGGTTACCTCACCGACTTCGGGTGTTACAAACTCTCGTGGTGTGACGGGCGGTGTGTACAAGGCCCGGGAACGTATTCACCGCGACGTGCTGATCCGCGATTACTAGCGATTCCGACTTCATGTAGGCGAGTTGCAGCCTACAATCCGAACTGAGACTGGCTTTAAGAGATTAGCTTGCCGTCACCGGCTTGCGACTCGTTGTACCAGCCATTGTAGCACGTGTGTAGCCCAGGTCATAAGGGGCATGATGATTTGACGTCATCCCCACCTTCCTCCGGTTTATTACCGGCAGTCTCGCTAGAGTGCCCAACTGAATGATGGCAACTAACAATAGGGGTTGCGCTCGTTGCGGGACTTAACCCAACATCTCACGACACGAGCTGACGACAACCATGCACCACCTGTCACCTCTGTCCCGAAGGAAAGCTCTATCTCTAGAGCGGTCAGAGGGATGTCAAGACCTGGTAAGGTTCTTCGCGTTGCTTCGAATTAAACCACATGCTCCACCGCTTGTGCGGGCCCCCGTCAATTCCTTTGAGTTTCAACCTTGCGGTCGTACTCCCCAGGCGGAGTGCTTAATGCGTTAGCTACGGCACTAAACCCCGGAAAGGGTCTAACACCTAGCACTCATCGTTTACGGCGTGGACTACCAGGGTATCTAATCCTGTTTGCTCCCCACGCTTTCGAGCCTCAGCGTCAGTTACAAGCCAGAGAGCCGCTTTCGCCACCGGTGTTCCTCCATATATCTACGCATTTCACCGCTACACATGGAATTCCACTCTCCCCTCTTGCACTCAAGTTAAACAGTTTCCAAAGCGTACTATGGTTAAGCCACAGCCTTTAACTTCAGACTTATCTAACCGCCTGCGCTCGCTTTACGCCCAATAAATCCGGACAACGCTCGGGACCTACGTATTACCGCGGCTGCTGGCACGTAGTTAGCCGTCCCTTTCTGGTAAGATACCGTCACAGTGTGAACTTTCCACTCTCACACTCGTTCTTCTCTTACAACAGAGCTTTACGATCCGAAAACCTTCTTCACTCACGCGGCGTTGCTCGGTCAGACTTCCGTCCATTGCCGAAGATTCCCTACTGCTGCCTCCCGTAGGAGTCTGGGCCGTGTCTCAGTCCCAGTGTGGCCGATCACCCTCTCAGGTCGGCTATGTATCGTCGCCTTGGTGAGCCGTTACCCCACCAACTAGCTAATACAACGCAGGTCCATCTGGTAGTGATGCAATTGCACCTTTTAAGCAAATGTCATGCAACATCTACTCTTATGCGGTATTAGCTATCGTTTCCAATAGTTATCCCCCGCTACCAGGCAGGTTACCTACGCGTTACTCACCCGTTCGCAACTCATCCAGAAGAGCAAGCTCCTCCTTCAGCGTTCTACTTGCATGTATTAGGCACGCCGCCAGCGTTCGTCCTGAGCCAGGATCAAACTCTCATTAAAAGTTTGAGTTCTCACTCATTTCTGTCACTGACAGATTTATTGTTTTTTCATTGTTCAGTACTACAACCTTAGTTGTAGTGCCCTGCACATTGGTTCGTCTTGTTCAGTTTTCAAAGGTCTTTGTCACTTGCTTCTCTCAAGCGACAACTATATTAGTATATCACAGACGCTTTCGCTTGTCAACACTTTTTTGAAACTTTTTTAATCTTTTTTCATCAAGTGTTCCTACCGCAACATACCATAGTCCGTACGGGATTCGAACCCGTGTTACCGCCGTGAAAAGGCGGTGT
>NZ_JVLI01000016.1:0-7580 GCF_001072315.1 Streptococcus pseudopneumoniae
CGTACTCAAGTACAGCCTGCGGCTAGCTTCCTAGTTTGCTCTTTGATTTTCATTGAGTATAAGATATTTTAAATTAGTTTTTAGTTTTTTTATTGTCTTTAATAATTATTTATTGTAAAATATAGTAGATTGAAATAAGATGTGAACAAAGTGATTGAGAAAGTCAATTTTTTCTAGAAATATTTTAGCAACTGTAATGTGCTATTCTAGATTCAATATGCTATATTAATATCATAGACAGAGCGAGGTAGTAAATTGGTTGAAAACATTTTATATTAAAATATAGGATGAAGCTTGCTTTTTGTTAGTAGAGCTATTTAAAAATTTTTTGTCTTACCTATAGAAAAATTTTAGGTGTGTAGACCATAAATGGTGAGACATATGAAAAAATCCAATAAAAGAAAAAAAGTAAATAAAGTTGATAATTACGTTTCGTAACTTATCAAAGTAACTTCCATCTCTCTCCCAAAACTGGAAGCTAGTCTCAGACGACGAATTATGCTAGAATTAAGTCTGAGACTGAGACTTTTCGAATTTAAAAAAAGTTTGAAAAAATCTTGCATTCTTTTTTAAACTATGCTATACTTATATACGGTTTGAAAAAACTGCCTAAGACAGTAGGGGAGCTCGACTCATAAGGATCCTACCGAGGACAAAACGTATCATGTAAAAAGAAGCGTATTGTACTTTCGTGTCTAGGTTTGGGCGCGTTTTTCTTTTGAAAAATTTCCCCAAGCAAAATAATAACGGAGGTGAACACACTAATGAGTGAAGCAATTATTGCTAAAAAAGCGGAACTAGTTGACGTAGTAGCTGAAAAAATGAAAGCTGCTGCATCTATCGTCGTTGTAGACGCCCGTGGTTTGACAGTTGAGCAAGATACAGTTCTTCGTCGTGAGCTTCGTGGAAGCGAAGTTGAGTATAAAGTGATTAAAAACTCAATCTTGCGTCGTGCAGCTGAAAAAGCTGGTCTTGAAGATCTTGCATCTGTATTTGTTGGACCATCTGCAGTAGCATTTTCTAACGAAGATGTTATCGCACCAGCGAAAATCTTGAACGACTTTTCTAAAAACGCTGAAGCACTTGAAATCAAAGGTGGTGCAATCGAAGGCGCTGTCGCATCTAAAGAAGAGATTCTTGCACTTGCAACTCTTCCAAACCGCGAAGGACTTCTTTCTATGCTCCTTTCTGTACTTCAAGCGCCAGTGCGCAACGTTGCTCTTGCAGTCAAAGCGGTTGCAGACAACAAAGAAGACGCAGCTTAATCTTAAGCTACGCAGCGTAGCCTAGCTACGAAAATCTATTATAAATTTAAAACATATTTGGAGGAAATAACAATGGCATTGAACATTGAAAACATTATTGCTGAAATTAAAGAAGCTTCAATCCTTGAATTGAACGACCTTGTAAAAGCTATCGAAGAAGAATTTGGTGTAACTGCAGCTGCTCCTGTAGCTGTTGCTGCAGCTGGTGCTGCTGACGCTGGTGCTGCTAAAGATTCATTCGACGTTGAATTGACATCTGCAGGCGACAAAAAAGTTGGCGTTATCAAAGTTGTACGTGAAATCACAGGTCTTGGACTTAAAGAAGCTAAAGAACTTGTTGACGGTGCACCAGCACTTGTTAAAGAAGGCGTTGCAACTGCAGAAGCTGAAGAAATCAAAGCCAAATTGGAAGAAGCTGGAGCTTCAGTTACTCTTAAATAATAGAGCGACTACATTAGTAGCTTAAAAACATGATTAAACCGCTATTCTTAGGACTAGCGGTTTTTATTTTTATGTGCCAGGGGGCAAAAAAGGGGAAGGAATCTTAAAAAGTGAGGAGAGTTAGATTGAAAGAATCATATTGGTAAATTGAAATGATGGATATTTGTATCATGTTATAAATCGTTATCAAACGATAATATTGATTTTCTTACAAATTAAGAGTATAATTTATAAAAATGAGTGTTTACTCAATTTTTGTGAAATTAAGGAGTAGAGAAAATGGTTGTTGAAGCAATAGAGTATAGTCGTTTCGGTAACGAAGAGGTCTTGGATTTGCTGAAGATCGACTCTACAGCCTTGGATGTAAATCAGGTGAGAGTAGAAGTTCATGCTGTTGGTTTAAATCCTATTGATTATAAAACTTTTGAGGGAGCGAAACCCCTTCGATTTCTATCTTTTATAACGAAATTAAGGAAACCAAGTCGTTGGTTTGAATCTAAATCATCTTTATTTCCAAGAGGTGTGGGGAGAGATTTTTCTGGAGTTATTACAGAAGTTGGAAATGAAGTAAGTAAGTTTTCAGTAGGAGACAAGGTGTTTGGAACAATGATTAGTGATCCTGGTTTGGGAACTAAGAGGGGAGCTTTAGCAACAGAGATTTGTGTCAATGAATCAGAAATTGTATTGAAACCAGAGATGATCGACATGACTCACGCAGCTACTATGGGAGTAGCTTCTCTAACTGTAGGAGGGGCTTTTAGAAGAATCGAATTAAATTCAAGAGATACTGTTGTTATTTCAGCTGCAGCAGGAGGTATTGGAAGTATTGCAGTACAGTATGCAATTGCTAAGGGAGCGACAGTGATTGGAATAGCAAGTAAGAAAAATGCAGAGTATCTGAAGTCTTTAGGTGCCATACCAGTAAGTTACGAAGAGAATATCAAGAAGGCTCTTCTATCAGCTAGTCCAACGCCTATTACAAAATTTTTGGATTGTTATGGATCTGATTATGTTAGATTGGCTGTTAGTTTAGGCTTGAAAGGGACAGCTATTGGGACATTAGTACCTTCGCCCTATGTTATGATAAAAGGTGCTCAGTTTACTGGTCCGAGACATTCCACATATGATGATTTTAGCACTTTAGCTGAAATGGTCTCAGACGGGAAGGTTCAGCTGAAAATTGATCAAGTGTATGACTTTTCTCTAAAGTCAGTTAGAGAAGCCTATCGTAGTCTGAAAATGGGACACAGTCGAGGCAAAAAAGTCGTAAAAGTAAGAGAGTAGAAGAGAGGTGCTAGCGATGGAAAGTTTAGAACAAAAGTATGCTCAGACGTTAGAAGTTAGCAACTTGAGCTTGAAACAACGTCGAGTATTATTATCAAGCTTAAAATTATTCTCAGAAATTGGATTTGAGAATACAACGTCCAGCCTTATTGCCGAACGCGCTGGAGTGTCAGAAGGAACTGTTTTTAGTTACTTTAAAACAAAGGAAGGTATTTTAGAAGCCATTTTATCTACTTTTCTAGAACAGGTTATTCCAGAAGTGATTGCGGATTTCTCAGAAAAGAAATTAACAGTAGATCAGGAAACTTTTCCCTTCTTTTTAAAAAGTATTGTTCGAGATAGGCTCTTTTTCATTCAGGAGAACCAAATGCATGTTAAAATTCTCTTGGGGCGTTCTTTTATTGATAAAAATCTTTCTATCCAGTTAGGAAATATTATTGTTCAATCTATAATAGAACCAATTAGCCCTGTTTTAAATCAATTTAAAGAAAAAGGATTTATTCTAAATTGGTCAAATGAAAGAATTGTTCGATACATTTTAGCATTGAGTTTTTCTTATCTTATTCCCATGATGTTGAATGATGAAGGAACTATAAACATAGATGAAGCAGTTGATGAGATTGTTGAATGTTTGTCATCTGCCCTAATGAAAGTAAAATAAATTCTGATGTTAAAACTCACTGTTAATGGTGAGTTTTTTTGATTCAACATAAAAATCCCCAATCGTAGCGATTGAGGATTAAGCAAATGAATCTTAAACAATACCTTGTGCAATCATAGCGTTTGCTACATTTTCAAAGGCAGCAATGTTTGCTCCTGCAAGGTAGTCTTTATCAAGACCGTATGTTTCTGAAGTTGTTTTAGCTGTGTTGAAGATGTTTGTCATGATGTCTTTGAGACGTCCATCAACTTCTTCACGAGTCCATGAGAGACGAAGACTGTTTTGGCTCATTTCAAGGGCTGAAACGGCTACACCACCAGCGTTGGCAGCTTTGGCAGGTCCATAGAAGATACCATTTTCTTTGTAAACTTTGATGGCATCAAGGTCGCTTGGCATGTTGGCACCTTCAGATACACAGATAACGCCTTGAGCAACCAAACGTTTAGCTGCTTCACCGTTGATTTCGTTTTGAGTCGCACATGGAAGAGCGATGTCATAGTTTCCAGCATAAGTCCATACAGAACCTTCGTGGTAGGTTGCAGTTGCTTTCTCAGCTGCATACTCAGTCAAACGAGCGCGACGTTTTTCTTTAACATCAACTAAAAGATCGAAGTCGATACCATTTTCATCGATGACATAACCATTTGAGTCAGATACAGAGATAACAGTTGCACCAAGTTCAGTCGCTTTTTGAAGAGCGTATTGAGCAACGTTACCAGAACCTGAAATGACCACTTTCTTACCAGCAAAGCTGTTACCGTTAGCTTTAAGCATTTCTTCAGTGTAGTAAACCAAACCGTAACCAGTTGCTTCTGGACGAATCAAACTACCACCAAATCCAAGAGGTTTACCAGTCAAGACACCAGCATCAAATTGGTTAAGACGCTTGTATTGACCATAAAGGTAACCAATTTCACGTCCACCAACACCGATATCACCAGCAGGTACGTCAAGTGATGGGCCGATGTATTTTTGTAGTTCAGTCATGAAGCTTTGGCAGAAGCGCATCACTTCAGCATCTGTTTTACCTTTAGGATCGAAGTCTGATCCACCTTTACCTCCACCGATAGGAAGTCCAGTCAAGACGTTTTTAAAGATTTGTTCAAATCCGAGGAATTTCAAAATTCCTTGGTTAACAGTTGGGTGGAAACGAAGTCCGCCTTTGTATGGTCCAACAGCTGAGTTGAATTGAACACGGTAACCGCGGTTTACTTGAACTTTTCCATCACGGTCAACCCAAGGAACACGGAAAGAAATCACGCGTTCTGGCTCAGTGATACGTGCCAAGATATTTTCTTCGATATACTCAGGGTGTTTTTCAAATACAGGTTCTAAAGTGTTGAAAAATTCTTCAACAGCTTGGAGGAATTCAGCCTCGTGCCCGTTACGAGCTTTTACAGTTTCAAACACGCTTTGGATATATTCTTTAGCAGATGTCATATCGTTCTCCTTAAATTCTAATTTAATTATGTGTGTCATTATAGCAGAATTTTTTTTAACTGTAAAGAGAAAAAACAAAAATTTTCTAAAAATTCTTTCAATTTAGTTTTTGGGATTTTTTGAAAGTAGATAAAAAACGAACGTTTTTCTTATAAATGCCTTTCTTAAAGAGAAAATCTGAAAATGTGGTATAATATTAGCAATAAAAGGAATCTGGAGGATTAGAATCATGGTATCAACAAAAACACAAATTGCTGGTTTTGAGTTTGACAACTGCTTGATGAATGCAGCAGGTGTGGCTTGTATGACGATAGAAGAGCTAGAGGGGGTTAAAAACTCAGCGGCAGGAACCTTTGTCACTAAGACAGCGACCTTGGACTTTCGTCAGGGAAATCCTGAACCACGCTATCAAGATGTTCCACTTGGTTCTATTAACTCCATGGGCTTGCCAAATAATGGCTTAGACTATTATTTGAACTATCTTTTGGATTTGCAGGAAAAAGAGCCAAACCGAACTTTCTTCTTATCTCTAGTCGGCATGTCTCCAGAGGAAACTCATACTATTTTGAAAAAAGTCCAAGAGAGTGACTTCCGTGGTCTGACTGAGCTAAATCTTTCCTGCCCAAATGTTCCAGGTAAACCTCAGATTGCCTATGATTTTGAGACAACAGACCGGATTTTGGCAGAGGTGTTTGCCTACTTCACCAAACCTCTTGGAATTAAATTGCCACCATATTTTGATATTGTTCACTTTGAACAAGCGGCAGCTATTTTCAATAAGTATCCTCTTAAGTTTGTCAACTGCGTCAACTCTATCGGAAACGGCCTTTATATAGAAGATGAGTCTATCGTTATTCGTCCTAAAAATGGTTTCGGTGGCATTGGTGGCGAGTATATCAAACCAACTGCTCTAGCTAATGTTCATGCCTTTTATCAACGCTTAAATCCTCAAATCCAAATCATCGGAACAGGTGGCGTTTTGACTGGTCGTGATGCCTTTGAACATATCCTCTGTGGAGCAAGTATGGTGCAGGTGGGAACCACACTTCACAAAGAAGGAGTTGGTGCTTTTGATCGTATTACAAATGAACTAAAAGAAATCATGTCGGAAAAAGGGTACGAGAGCCTAGAAGATTTCCGTGGGAAATTGCGCTATATTGATTAAATTCATTAAAAAATCAGAAGAAAGGAGAGAAGATGCTAGCCATTGAAGAAAGCCAGAAGTTGACTTTATCAAATTTACCTAGTCTGAGCCTATTTACAGGGACAGACCAGGGTCAGTTTGAAGTGATGAAGAGTCAAGTATTGAAACAGATTGGTTATGATTCTGCTGACCTCAACTTTGCCTACTTTGATATGAAAGAAGTAGTTTACAAGGATGTGGAACTGGAGTTGGTCAGCCTTCCTTTCTTTGCGGATGAGAAAATAGTGATATTGGATCATTTTGTCGATATCACGACTGCTAAAAAACGCTTTTTGACAGATGATGAGCTCAAGTCATTTGAGGAATACTTTGACAATCCTTCACCAACAACCAAGTTAATAATCTTTGCAGAAGGAAAGTTGGATAGTAAAAGACGGTTAGTTAAATTACTTAAGCGTGATGCCAAGGTTTTTGACGCAGTAGAAGCCAAAGAACAAGAATTGCGCCAGTATTTCCAAAAGTGGAGCCAGAAACAAGGTCTGCAGTTTGCCAATCATTCTTTTGAAAATCTCCTCATCAAGTCTGGTTTTCAATTTAGCGAAATTCAGAAAAATCTCCTCTTTTTACAGTCCTATAAGGAAGACTCTGTTATCGAGGAAGAGGATATTGTTAACGCAATTCCCAAGACCTTGCAGGACAATATTTTTGATTTAACTCAGTTTATTCTGACTAAAAAGATGGATCAGGCGCGTGACTTGGTTAGAGATTTGACCTTGCAAGGTGAAGATGAAATTAAACTGATTGCAGTCATGCTAGGACAATTTCGGACTTTTACTCAGGTGAAGATTTTGGCGGAGTCTGGGCAAACAGAATCTCAGATTGCAAGTAGTCTAGGAAGTTTTCTCGGACGCAATCCAAATCCCTATCAGATTAAGTTTGCGTTGAGGGATTCAAGAGGACTTTCCTTGAGCTTTTTGCAGCAAGCTATTTCTTATTTGATTGAGACAGACTATCAGATTAAGACAGGTCTTTATGAAAAGAGTTTCCTTTTTGAAAAGGCACTCCTACAGATTGCTAGCCAGGTAAATTGATATTTTTTGAAACTACAACCCGCGTCAATATTATTTTGTCGTGGGTTTCTTGCTGATTTGCTTATTTTATACTCAATGAAAATCAAAGAGTAAACTAGGAAACTAGCCGCCGGTTGCTCAAAGCACTGCTTTGAGGTTGTGGATAGAACTGACGAAGTCAGCTCAAAACATGTTTTTGAGGTTGCGGATGAAACTGACGAAGTCAGTAACCATACCTACGGCAAGGCGACGTTGACGCGGTTTGAAGAGATTTT